>NZ_JAIJZQ010000001.1:0-168725 GCF_019754195.1 Streptococcus sp. 2018037 | reverse complement strand
CTTCTTTCATTCGCATGAATGTTGCATCGTGATCTGTTTTAGAATAGGAATTTCGCTCTTGTAGAATCTGTTTATCCCGTTCGTACTTCTGTTTCCGAACAAGAAAATCCTCTTTCAACTTTCTCTTGAGTTTCTTAATTCTTCTTCGTTTCTGTCTGTTGGCTGAGCCACCTTTGATGACTTTAGGCTCTTGTGAGATAGCTTCTTCCACCTCATTCAATACTTGTTCGGTTTCTTGTAGGAGTTGGTTTAGTCCCTCGCTAGTGAGGCATTCTTCCTTGGACAAGGCAGTATTCACCCCTTCTTGGACTAGTTTGTCATAGAGTGCTGAAATGTTTCCATTCAAGGCATCTTCGTAGCGTACAACGGCCTTTTTCCATGTGAAAGAATACTTGTTGGCATCAGCTTCTACCTTAGTTCCGTCAATGAAGAGAGCCTCATCTTCAATCAAGCCATTCTCTCTGAGGAGGAGGGTAAAGTAAATGAAGGCAGTTTTGATGAGCTGATTGGCGTGTGTGCTAGCCCGAAAACTGTTGATGGTTCGATAACAGACGTAGGTATCCTGACTCAGCCATTTCATGGGAATAACTTCTTCATTCATTTGAACGATTTTTCGACCAGAGAATACCTGACGAGCATAGGCAAATAGGGTCATTTTAAGCAACATAGCTGGATGAAAGGCAGGACGACCTGTGTGAGAAATTTCATCTAGTAGAACAGGTTGAGGAATGGTATCCACAAACTGACTAATCAGACTAGCCTCATGCGTTGCAGGTAAGTCCCAAGCAATATTTAATTCCAAACTTAACTGATTTGTGTTATACTGTTTATACATTTTCATGCCTTTCTAGTTGTTTTGTGGTTATTATAATTATAAAGCATGAAGTGGAAAACGAGCAACTCCTAATTGGAATTGCTCGTTTTTTATATGTGAGAAGCTAGTTTTTGCCCAGCCTCCTCTTCTACAGAATCATTAGATAAATTCGGCATCTGCAATTGCCTGTTTAACCGTTTCCAGCGGCAAATGAACCAACTCACAGCCCTTTTCTTTATACAAGTACTGAGCATAGTCATCCATGCGGTATTCATTGATATAGACAACCCGCTTACAACCAACCTGTAACAATTGCTTGGAGCAGTTGAGACATGGGAAATGGGTCACATAGGCAGTAAAACCTTTTGGAATTCCCCGCTCCGCTCCTTGTAAAATAGCATTGACTTCCGCATGCAAGGTTCTAGCGCAATGACCATCAATCATAAGGCATTCCTGATCCAAACAATGTTCGGTTCCTGAAACAGAACCATTGTAGCCTGTTGCGATAACCTTATTGTCCTTAACCAAAACCGCACCGACCTTGGCTCTCTTACAGGTTGCCCGATTGGCAATCAAAAGCGCCTGAGCCGCAAAATACTCATCCCAAGCTAAACGATTTGTTGACATGACTTCTCCTTTCTCCACTCAATCCACCATCCCATAAAGCTCTGCCAAGTCCTGGGCTGTGACAATACCAACAAGATCCTCTGGCGAATGAAGCTTCCCGCTCGCCTGACGACTGACTAGGACGGTTGTGCGCTTACGCCCCTCAAAATGATTAATTACCTGATAAAGATGAGCTGTTATTGGCAGAACAATTACCTGAATACTATCTTCCTCACAAGCTAGTACGTCTTCAAGACTAGCCTCCACCAATTTTTCACGTATAGAGCCCGTTTCCTTGCTTGCCTTGGCCAACCAATTTGTCAATCCCTTGTCAGAAACCAGACCTTGATAAACCTTGTCAGAAAAAATAGGAAACTTAGAAAAATGCTCTTGCTCCACAATTTCTAAAGCCTTTATCAATTTGTCCTTGGCTTCAAAAATAACCGGCTTAATTTTCTGGGTTTCTTGTAAATAGTCGGCAATGGTAACCGGCTCTTGGTACTGGGCTATCACTTTTTCCAAAACAGTAAACAATTCCTGCGAAGGTTGGGCTACTTCCTTCAAACCTGTTCGTTTCTCATGAACCATGAGATTACGCAACTGACGAGCCACATAGAGTTTATCCCAGTTCGCCTCAACGGGATTATGTCGCGTCAATTCCTTTGCCTTGGTCAACATAGAGCCTACATCTGCATATTCCCCATCCGCAACACCGCACACCCTACGCAAGACCTTATCCAAGTCATTGAATAACTCTAAAAAACGGCTTTCATTCATCTTAGTCTACCATTGCTGATTTCAAGTAGGCATCGACCATCCGCTCAGTCGCATGGACCGAATCCAAATGGGTCCGCTCGTAGGAATGGCTAGACTCGATTCCAGCACCAAGCAGGGCGTGCTTGACATCTGCTCCTGCTCGCATAGCTGCTGAAGCATCTGAACCATAGTAAGGATAGATGTCCAGCTTATAAGGAATGCCATCTCTTTCAGCCAAGGCTACCAAGTGCTGACGGAGTTCGTAGTGATAGGGACCTGATCCGTCCTTGACACAGATAGAAACCGTGTATTCATCAGTCTGCTGGTCATCTCCCATTGCCCCCATATCGACCGCCAGATATTCAACCACCTGACTTGGAATGCTAGAGTTGGCACCGTAGCCAATCTCTTCATTGTTTGAAAAGTAAAAATGGGTCGTATAAGGCAGGGTGATTGCCTCTTCCTTGTAAACCTTCAAAAGATGCAGCAGGATAGCGGCTGAAACCTTATCATCTAAATGACGGCTCTTGATAAAGCCAGTTTCAGTCACAATAGTCCGTGGATCAAAGGAGATAAAGTCTCCGACTTCAATACCCAAGGCCCGCGTCTGTTCTGCATTGGTCACTTTTTCATCCAAACGAATTTCCATATTGGTCTGATTTCGCTCGGCTGTGCTGGCATCTCGATAGACATGGACAGAAGTTTGGTGCATCAAAATCGTTCCTGTAAAGGTCTTACCATTCTTGGCACAATGAATTAAGCAGTTTTCTCCTTCAATAGAAGGGTAGCCAAATCCTCCCACCAAATCCATTTTGAGTCGGCCGTCTGGCTTGACTGCACGCACCATGGCACCCAAAGTGTCCAGGTGAGCAGTCAGCATCCGGTGTGTCTGGTCATTTTCCCCAGTAACAGTAACTAGAACGCCACCCTTAGCAGTCTTGACAGCCTCATAGCCTAAACCTTCCACTTCTGCCTTGATGTAGTTCATAATGTCCGTCGTATAGCCCGTTGGCGACGGTGTATTGGTCAGTTTAACGATGTAATCAAGTGTCTTCATGAAAACCTCCTTATTTATAAACTATTATATCATGTTTTAGGACATTTTTTTGCTATAATGAAGACATGAAAACCTACCAGAAGATTTATTTACTATTAAAAGAAAAAGACGACTACATCAGCGGAGAAGATTTGGCACAGGAATTGGGCATTTCACGGACATCCATTTGGAAGGCCATTCGCCAGTTAGAAACACATGGTTTAACTATTGAGGCTGCCCGTAATCGTGGCTATAGATTAGCCGAAGGCGATTTACTCCTACCCGAATTAATCTCTCAGGAGCTTCAACTACCTATCCATCTGAATATGGATAGCGACTCCACCCAGCTAGATGCCAAACAAGGTATTGAATCAGGTCATACTAGTCCTGCCCTATATCTAGCTCCCTATCAGAATAAAGCCAAGGGACGATTTGGGAGACCATTTTATACCTCCAAGTCAGGTGGCATTTATATGTCGCTTCGTCTCTCTCCCAATGTTCCATTTCTAGAATTTAAGCCCTACACCATTTTAGCTGCAGCAGCTGTTGTGAAGGCCATTCAATCTCTTTGCGACTTGGACGTCCAAATCAAGTGGGTCAATGACATCTATCTCGGACACAAAAAGGTTGCTGGCATCCTCACTGAGGCTATCTCTTCTATGGAAAACCAACGGGTAACCGATGTCATTATCGGTGTCGGCATCAATGTCCGCATAGACGATTTCCCTAAGGAATTACAACAATCTGCCGGAAATCTTTTCGAGGAACAACCACCATTTACCCGCAACCAACTCATTACTGCCATCTGGAAAGCCTTCTTAGAAACCGATGAGAAGGAACTAATTGCCCTTTACAAAGAAAAATCACTTGTCGTTGGCCAACAAGTGAGCTTTGTAGAAAATCAAGTTGAATTTAAGGGTACTGCCATCGCTGTTACTGATACAGGAAACCTGGTTATCCAGTTAGATAACGGCAAAGCAAAAATTATCTCCAGCGGAGAAATCAGCCTTACTTCTTGGTCTGCTTCTCCACCAAACGAATAAATTTAGTCACCTTGTAAGCAAAATGAAGATTCCGATAGGCGATAAAGGCGTAGATACCTGCAATCAAGAAATCTCCTGTCAAAATCGATGCATTCATAAAATAAACAGCTAAAATAGTTGTAATGGCTAAAAAAAGAAATTGTGGAAGTTTCATAAAATAGATTATACCAAAAATTCAGTCAACTGGCTGAATTTTTATATGCTTTCTTGATAGGTTTCGATTCTTTTCTAAACAAGAAAACACCAACTAAATCAGTCAGTGTTTCTTAAGGAGATATGAAAAATATTTAGGATTGAATATAGTATAAAATATCTATCAAAACTATTCATCAGTCTTAGGGCTGATATTTTTTAATCATTCAAAATCTCTACTGAGTCCGCTAGAAAGCCAAATTCTTCTGGAACTGGACTGGCTTCTTTTTCGGTTTCTTGTGTCTTTTGCCCTTTTGCCTTAGCCGAAAATTCAGCACGAATACTTACCCAATCTTCCTGAGCAATGGCCAAAATCTGTGGCGAGAAGCCTGCAGCCTTGCTGAGAATATTACCAAACATGGTATTGAGATTGTCCCGTTTCATAGTCTGTTCAGCATTGAGTGGAGACTCAAAGGCCAAAATCGCATGATTTTCATTTGCAGCGACTGGTTGAGAACCAACAAGCAAGGCACGATCTGCTCCTGATAAACTCTCAATAATTTCTCCCCAAGCATTCTGCAAGCGAGTCAAATTTTCACGCGCCAAGGTTGGATTTTCCATAGCTTCCTGCAAAATAGCATGAACCTTGCTGGTATCCAATCGGTACTTCTTCGGAGCCTGCGGCTTGCGTGAAACTGGCTTAACAGCACTTGGTTGACTAGATAATTGACCTAGTTGTTTCTGTAAATCCGCGACTTGTTGTTGCAGACTGGCTAGTTGCCCCAGCAAATCAGCTGGCAGCTCTGCCATTGCCCCCGAAGGAGAACTATCTTCAGCCAAACGAATGGTCATCATTTCAGCGTAAATCTTCGGTTGAGGACTGGACTTGATGTCCGCCAACCCCCTGGTCACCATCTCAATCATGGTAAAAATCCGTGCCTGCTCAAGAGCTAGATTTTCTGAAAAACCTGTTGTTAAATGCGTATCCTCACCACCCGTCTGCACGATAAGGACATCTCTCAAATAGTGCAAAAGATCTGTCGCAAAACGGCTCATACTCTTTCCTTGGTCAAACAAGGTTTGTAGATGCTGGAGAGCTGTGACACTATCCCCTTGACGCAGGCTTGCCACATAGTCATCCAAGGCACGCAAGCTGATAGAACCCGTAATTTCCTCAGCAATTTCCAAGGTCACTTGCTGGTCCTGACTAAGACTGAGAGCCTGATCCAAAATGGATAGGGCATCCCGCATCCCCCCTTCTGCCCGACGCGCAATAATCGTCAGAGCCTGCTCGTCAAAGATTAGCCCTTCCTTGGTCAAAATTACAGCCAAGTGCTCCTGAATGTCCGTCACCTTGATGGACTTAAATTCAAATCGTTGCACCCTTGACAGAATGGTGGCAGGAATTTTGTGCAATTCCGTCGTTGCTAGAATAAATACCACATTTTCAGTCGGTTCTTCCAAGGTCTTCAAGAGGGCGTTGAAGGCACCAGTAGACAGCATGTGGACCTCGTCGATGATATAGACCTTATAGGTCGCAAGACTAGGTGCATAGGTCGATTTATCACGAATATCACGAATTTCATCCACACCATTGTTGGAAGCAGCATCAATCTCAATCACATCTTCCAGGCTACCTTCCGTAATAGCCTGACAGATATAACAATCGTTACAAGGCTCGCCTCCAACCTGATTAGGACAGTTCATGGCCTTGGCAAAAATCTTAGCTGCCGATGTCTTACCCGTACCACGAGGACCTGAAAAGAGATAGGCATGACTGATTTTCCCCTGTTCAATGGCCTGTTTGAGTGTGGTCGCAACCACCTCCTGCCCCACCATCTCCCCAAAGGTCTGGCTTCGGTACTTCCTATATAAAGCTTGGTACATTAGCGTTTTTCTCCAAACATAGCAAAATTCCAGTCCGTCTTCTCAACCAAGAGAGCAACGAACTTTTCTAGATAGTCTTGGTCAATGGTATCGTAATCAGCGACCAACCTCGAATCCAAATCCAAAACGCCCAATAATTGGTCGTTTTTCACCATTGGCACAACGATTTCCGAAAGAGCTGTCGCATCGCAGGAAATATAGTTATCATGTAGACGAACATCGTCTACGAGAATAGTCTGGCGCTTAGCTGCAGCCTCACCGCAGACACCCTTTCCAAGTGCAATATGAACACAGGAAACGCCACCCTGAAAAGGCCCCAAAATCAATTCACTACCATCATATAAGTAAAATCCTGTAAAGACAGAGTTTGGTAGAGCTTGATTGAGCAAAGCAGAAGCATTTGATAGATTGGCTAAAGCATTGGTTTCACCATCAAGAAGAGCTTCCAATTGAGCCAATAATAGTTGATAATTTGAAATTTTTTCTTGTTTTGTCATAGGAACATTATAGCATAGTTAAGCCGACTTTTATAGTCCGAGCGATAAAGAAAAAGGCTTGCGCCTATTTCCACATCCAGTACATAATCACTGCATCAATCAATACCCCTATAGCCCAGGCTAGTTGAAAATACTTTTTCTGTGTCTTATGCCGAAAATGGGTTCCACCTGCCCAGGCACCCAGCCCGCCACCAAAATAGGACATGAGTAATAAGGTCTTTTCTGAAATCCGATAGGCGTTCTTTCTCGCCTTTCCTTTATCCATACCATAGGTAATGAAGACAACTAAATTCCAAACTACTAGCGCCATACTAACCATCTGTTTGATTGACATACATTCCTCCAATTAAGTCACATTTCTTCTTACTCTAACATAATCCAAAACAGGACACAAGGAAAAACGATTCGGAAATCCGAATCGTTACATTTCTGCCAGTGTATCCTCTAACCATTTGAGCTGGGCACGGTTGCGTTCAATAGCACGTGTCAAAATCAAATAGTGTCCATAATTGTCTTGGATACTTTCCTTGGTTGAGAACAGCTCAACTTTACGACTGTCTAGGTGTTTTAAGTGCTTGGTGACTAGTTCAATTTGACTCTGCAACAAACCAGGAATCCGTGGGTCATCCTTTTCACGGATAAAAAACATCTTGATTGAAAACAAGTCTTTTTGCTGAGGCGTTTCTTCATTTGGAATGGATAGCCATTCGTCTAAAATCTGACGACCAGTAGCCGTCATCGCATACTGCTTTTCCTTTTCATTTCCAGATACTGCATGACAAGTAATCAATTCTTCCTTGGTCATACGTTTTAATTCTGGATAGACTTGGCTATGGGCAACCTGCCAAAATTCGCCTAAATCACGTTGAACATAGTCGGTAATCTGTTTGCCAGTTACCATCTGACCGCTAGCACCCATAATCCCTAATATGATATGAGGTAATATTCTTTGCTTCGGCATCTTAACCACGCTCTCTTAATATACTCTCCACCTTGGTGTTAATCAAGTCGATGGCTACAACGTTGCTGACGCCTTCAGGAATGACGATATCTGCATAGCGCTTGGTTGGCTCGATAAACTGGTGATACATTGGTTTCACCACCGAGGTGTACTGCTCAATGATACTATCTAAGCTACGGCCACGCTCTTCCATGTCTCTCTTAATGCGGCGAATGATACGAATATCGTCATCAGTATCGACGAATATCTTAATATCCATTAAATCCCGCAACCGTTTGTCTTCCAATACTAAAATACCTTCCACAATAAATACATCTTGTGGTTCCTGACGATAGGTCTTCTCTGAACGTGTGTGCTGAGTGTAATCATAAATCGGAATATCCACTGAACGTCCTGCTAATAGCTCACTGATATGGTAAATCATCAAATCCGTATCAAAAGCCAGTGGATGGTCATAATTGGTCAGTATCCGTTCTTCAAAGGTCAGGTGGGACTGATTCTTATAATAAGAATCGTGTTCAATCATAGATATACGAGCATTTGGGAAATTATCCAGAATGGCACGTGACACACTTGTCTTGCCACCCCCAGATCCGCCGGTTACGCCAATAATAATGGGTTTCTGAGTCATCATCATCTCCTTCTATTTTCAATACTATTTTACCATGAAACATGGTATAATGAAAAGGATAACACAAAAGAAATGAGAATTTATGCTTAATTTTGGTATTGTTGGCACCTCAGACATCTCTCATCGTTTTATAGAGGCGGCCCATTTAAGTGGACATTATCAGCTACAGGCTGTTTTCTCCCGTAAACTAGAAACTGCTGCTGCCTTTTCAGAGCAGTATGAAGGAGTCGATTTATACACAGAATGGGTAAAATTTCTTTCTGCTCCCATTGATGTTGTCTATATTGCCAGTCCAAATGCCCTGCACTTTGAACAGGCAAAAGCTGTTCTAGCTGCTGGTAAACATGCTATTGTTGAGAAACCCATGGTTTCTACACCTCAGGAATTAGAACAATTGCGTCGCGTTGCCCAAGAAAATAATGTTTTCCTCTTTGAGGCTGCTCGAAACTATCACGAACAGGCTCAAACCATTATCCGTGAATTTTTGACGGATAAAACGATTTTAGGTGGTTCATTTGGGTATGCCAAGTATTCTTCTAAGATGCCTGAATTGTTGGCTGGGCAAATGCCAAATATCTTTTCAACTGATTTTTCCGGTGGTGCTCTCATGGATCTAGGTGTCTATACGCTCTACGCCGCTATCGGCATTTTGGGAACTCCCAGAACGGCCAGCTATGTAGCACAACAGCTACCTTCTAGTATTGACTTAAATGGTTCGGGACAACTCATTTATGACAACTATATCGTCCACATTCAGGCAGGAAAAAATATTACGAGCAATCTAGCGAGCGAAATCTATACAAATGATGGAACACTAACACTCAACGCATGCCAGCATATCAGCTCTGCTATTTTCACAAAACATGACGGAGAGCAAATTGTTTTACCAATCCAAGCGGCCCAGCACCCTATGCTCGAAGAAGCGCTAGAAATTGCACAGGCAATCAAGCAACAAAACCGCGAGCTTGTAGACCAGTGGTTGGCTGTGGCAGAAAGCGTCCATCAAACACTTTACACCATGCGTCAAGACGCAGGAATAATCTTTAAGGCGGATAACAATGAAATCTAAATTTCCCTCCAGCTGGACGGACCAGCTTACCCTACTTGGCTTTGAGGACTTTACTCCTATCCAAGTTCAGGCCTTTGAGCCTATTGCAAACGGCAAGTCCCTTCTAGCTATCAGCCCAACAGGCACAGGAAAAACCCTTGCCTACCTCTGGCCTAGCCTATTAGCCCTAACTCCTAAAAAAGCCCAACAATTGCTCATTCTCGCACCAAATACTGAGCTGGCTGGCCAAATATTTGATGTTTGTAAGACTTGGTCGGAGACAATTGGGTTGACTGCTCAACTATTCTTATCTGGTTCCAGTCAAAAACGCCAGATTGAGCGACTAAAAAAAGGACCAGAAATCCTGATTGGAACACCTGGTCGTATTTTCGAGTTGATTAAATTGAAAAAAATCAAGATGATGAATATTAACACCATCATCCTAGATGAATTTGATCAGCTATTCTCCGATTCTCAATATCAGTTTGTCGAAAAGATTATCAACTACGTACCTCGTGACCACCAGTTAATCTACATGAGTGCAACAGCTAAATTTGACCGTCAAAAAATTGCTGAAGACATTGAAAGCATTGATTTATCTGAGCAGAAATTGGATAATATCCAGCATTGCTATATGATGGTAGATAAGCGTGAACGTTTGGAAACTCTACGTAAGTTTGCCAATATCCCTGATTTTCGTGCTCTTGCATTTTTTAACAGCCTATCAGACCTTGGTGCAAGCGAAGATAAACTACTCTATAATGGTGTGAATGCAGTTTCATTGGCTTCGGATGTCAACGTAAAATTCCGCAAGGTCATCATCGAACGTTTCAAAAATCACGAACTCAATCTTCTACTTGCTACAGATATGGTCGCACGTGGTATCGATATTGATAACTTAGAATGTGTCCTCAACTTTGAAGTTCCTTTTGACCAAGAAGCCTACACTCATCGTTCCGGACGTACTGGACGCATGGGCAAGGAGGGACTTGTCATTACCCTAGTATCTAGTCCTAGCGAATTAAAACAATTGAAAAAGTATGCCTCCGTCCAAGAAGTCATTCTCAAGAATCAAGAGCTCTACAAAATATAATGAACAATATACAAAAGGCTTAGAACCAGTGTTTCTACTAACATGATTCTAAGCCTTTTATCATTCTTACTGGGCTGGACCAGATAATTCTTGTGAATAATAGATTAATTGAGGATTGAGAGGACTGGCGAGTAAGTCTGTTACAGTAACCATATTGTAGCCCTCACCTGATAAGTATTGCAATACAGACTCGAGGCTATCAACTGTTGACTGATGAATATCATGCATTAGGATAATACTTCCTGGACAAGTCTGTTCTTTTATTTCTTTCAAAATGGCTTGGGGATTGCGACTCTTCCAATCTTTAGAATCGACCGACCAATAAATCGATGGAAGTCCCATCTGATTGACAACAGCCTGGTTAACCGAACCATACGGAGGACGAACCATTGTTGGTACAATACCTGTAGCTTCAGTAATAGCTGCCTGTGTATCTTGAATTTCTCTCTGTACTTGCTCCCCAGAAATAGTGACTAGATTAGGATGATTCCACGTATGGTTGGCGATGACGTGCCCTTCCGCTACCATTCTACGGAGAATAGCTTCATTCCCAGCTACAGCCTTACCAACAACAAAGAAAGTTGCTTTGGCATTATATTTTTTCAATAAATCTAAAACTACCGGTGTCGTATTCGGATTTGGTCCATCATCAAAGGTTAGAGCTACCTGTCTCAAATGTTTCTTATCCACAACTTGTGCAGCCATATACTCATCATAGCCAACCTTATCAGCATCTACTAGATAATCACTCTTCACTACTGGGTACAAATCTGAAATTGGTAGAACCAACTGGTTAATGCCGTAACCATCTGGTAATTGTAAGGTTAATTGGCTGTCTCCATAACTAAAGGAGATAGCATTTAAGTCTATTGTTTCAAACTTTTTGACAATCGCTTCTACATCAGTCTTTTCCATTCCTTGAGCAAGTAAGGCTTCTCTTAGATGATCAACAATAATACTTGCTGCAGAGGATAAATTAGGTAATAAATCTTCCAGGGTAAACAATTCATTGTCCTGCGTCAACAACACACGCTCAGACGGGAGTTTATCCTGCTTTTTAATTTGCAAGTTGTCTACTTTATAGTGCTCCGCTTGAATTTCACGAGCTGTTACATTTTTAAAATTCGTTTTTCCCTCTATTGACGAAACAAAGACCAGTTTTTGAATTTTTCCTGCTGGTTTTTTATGACCAAAGCGTCTTTGAACATAAGAAATCATTCGACTTTCTACAGGTCCTAAGACTTGACCTGCATCGTCTGTAGGTAGGGCAGCCACAACATGGGTCGTATCAATATTTCCCTCTTGAATTTTGCCCTTGCCTTTAGCGAGGATGGTTTGTTGTTTTTCCTCGATAAACTGACTAACCTGTCTTTCTTGAAGTCCTGCAAATAACCATAAAGCCAAACTTACCATCATGCCGAGCAAGGCAATGTTGATTCCCAACCAAAAACTAACTTTTTTCATCTCCAACCTCCCATTCAAAACATATATAAACTATGCTAAATCATTTAAAGGCTCTTGTCAAGACAGTTCTATAAAAACTCATAAAAAGATTAGGTAATACTCTTCGAAAATCAAAATTATCCGTTGTCAAGAGCCTTGATGAGTGAAAAGCTCCAGTGGAGGTTTTCAGCCTGTTACCTTGAAATAAGAAAGTAACAGAGTTCTATCTTCGGCTTCGTTTCCTAGGCTACTTTTGATTTTCATTGAGTATAAATAATTGATTTGCTTCCTAATTCCCTCTCTTCTGCCATTTTCTGATTTTTTTCTGAAAAGAAAAAGACTGCCTAGGCAATCTTTTCTAAATTAATCTGCACGAATGACTTCTACACGGTAGCCATCTGGATCTGTCACAAAATAATAACGACCTGGACTTCCTGGTAAGCCCTTGATGTCTGTTGTTGGATAGCCCAGCTCCTTATGCTTAGCATTATCACCTTCTAAATCATCCGAAGAAAGAGCTAGATGCGAGAAGCCATCCCCTACGATATAGGGACCATGATCATAATTGTAGGTCAATTCAATCTCAAAGTCATCCCCTTCAAGTGCTAAGTAAACCAAGGTAAACTTGTGCTCTGGATAGTCCTTGCGACGAGTCTCTTTAAAACCAAATCCCTCTTCATAGAATTTTTGAGATGCTTCTAGGTTTTCAACACGCAAACATGCATGTAGCATTTTTTTACTTGCCATAATAAACTCCTCCTACCTTTTAATACCACCAGTATACCATACTCTCTATGAAAAGTCCGATATTCAAAACTAAAAAAGCCTGAGCGAACTCAGGCCTTAAATGAATTATGCTTCCAAGTAGTACTCTTTCACAATGTTCAAGTTTTCATCCAATTCGAATACAAGTGGTGGGAAGTTTGGAATTTCCACATCCATGATTTCGTCATCAGACAATTGTTTGATGTGTTTTACAAGGGCACGGATTGAGTTACCGTGTGCACCTACGAATACGTTTTTACCGTCTTTCAATGCTGGAGCAATTTTATCTTCCCAGAATGGAAGGGCACGCTCAAGCGTTACTTTCAAGTTTTCTGCATCTGGAATAACTGAATCATCAAGGTGTGCATAGCGACGGTCAGTGTGTGCTGAATGCTCATGATCTTTAGCCATTTCTGGTGGCAAAGTATCATAAGAACGACGCCAGATGTGAACTTGCTCATCACCAAATTCAGCAGCTGCTTCAGCTTTGTTCAAGCCAGTCAAACCACCGTAGTGACGTTCGTTCAAACGCCATGATTTTTCAACTGGTACCCACAATTGATCTGCAGCTTCAAGAGCCAAGTTTGTAGTCTTGATAGCACGTTTCAATACAGATGTGAAAGCAAGGTCAAATTCGATACCTGCTTCTTTGATCAATTTACCTGCATCGATTGCTTGTTGTGTACCTTTTTCAGACAAATCAACATCAGCCCAACCAGTGAAAAGGTTAGCTTTGTTCCATTCAGACTCACCATGGCGAGCAAAAACCAATTTTACCATTTATGGATTCTCCTTTAAATTTTGAGGTTCCCCTCTTATACTTCTCTATTTTACACGAAAAGGTAAAAAAATGCCAGCCTTTCCACAATCTGTGTACGCTTTCATTACTCTTTCATGTAAATTCAGTCTCTAGACCTATCTTTCTTCTTAGAAAAAAGACAAAATAATGGTATAATAGTAAGGCTGAACACGACAGTTCAAAACGATACCACTATAGGAGTTATCATGAAAAAAGTAGCTATCGTGTCTGCCTATCGTTCTGCCATCGGCAGTTTCGGAGGTAGTCTGAAAGATATTGAAATCGCTGATTTAGGGGCGCAAGTCCTCGAAACAGCCTTAGCTAATAAAAACATCCCTGCAGACAGCGTTGATGAAGTTATCTTCGGAAATGTTCTATCAGCAGGACAAGGACAAAATATTGCACGTCAAATTGCTATTCGTGCAGGCATTCCTCAGACAGCCTCTGCCTATGCAGTCAATAAAGTCTGTGGTTCTGGTCTCAAATCAGTCCTTCTTGCCACACAATCAATCCTTCTCGGTGACAATGATGTAGTTGTGGCTGGAGGCATTGAAATCATGAGCCAGGCACCTTATCTATCCAAAACTAGCCGGTTTGGTAGTAAATTAGGGCATATTAGTCTGGAAGATTCCATGTTAACAGATGGTTTGACAGATGCCTTCAACGACTATCACATGGGCATTACTGCAGAAAATGTTGCTGAACGCTATCAAGTCAGTCGCGCAGAGCAAGATGCTTTTGCATACAGTAGCCAAGAGAAGGCTGCAAAAGCTATTGCTGAGGGAAGATTTGTTGACGAAATTGTTCCTATTAGACTAAAAAATCGAAAAGGTGAAATACTTTTTGACACTGATGAGTATCCCCGTCTGACACCTATTGAAAAACTGGCAACACTCCGTCCAGCTTTCAAAAAAGATGGATCCGTCACCGCAGCCAATGCTTCTGGCATCAACGACGGCTGTGCTGTCTTGGTACTCATGTCTGATGAAAAAGCCAGTGAGCTAAATATCCAGCCACTCGCCTATATTGAGGCCTATGCAACAAGCGGTTTAGATCCTGCCTATATGGGGTTAGGTCCTATAACAGCTAGTCAAAAAGCCCTTGAAAAAATCGACAAATCCGTCGAAGATATTGATTTATTTGAACTCAACGAAGCTTTCGCAGCCCAATCAATTCCAGTTGTCAAACAACTCGGCATTAATCCTGCAAAAGTCAATGTCAATGGTGGTGCTATCGCCCTTGGGCATCCAATCGGAGCTAGTGGTAGTCGAATCCTAGTCACTCTGATTCACGAATTAATCAAGCAAGAAAAAGAGCTTGGTCTTTGCTCACTTTGTATCGGAGGCGGTCAAGGTATCTCCCTAATCGTTTCCAATGCGCAAACAAGTTAACCTATCATTTGTACACAAAGGATATATTATGAACATCGGTATTGATAAAATCGGATTTGCGGCGCCCGATTATGTTTTAGATTTGGCTGATTTAGCCCAAGCCCGCAATGTGGACCCAAATAAATTTAAGATTGGTCTTCTTCAGTCTGAAATGGCTGTAGCTCCTATCACTCAAGATATTATCAGTCTTGGGGCAAAGGCTGCCGAAGCCATTCTGACAGAAGAAGATAAACACACCATTGACATGGTTATTGTCGGCACAGAATCTAGCGTAGATCAAAGTAAGGCTGCTGCCGTCACCATTCATGGATTACTCGGTATTCAGCCCTTCGCTCGCTCCATCGAGATGAAGGAGGCCTGTTACGGTGCAACGGCTGGACTAAGTCTTGCCAAAAGCCATATCGCTCAATTCCCAGAATCAAAAGTCCTAGTCATTGCTAGTGATATTGCAAAGTATGGAGTCGCTTCTGGCGGTGAACCTACTCAAGGTGCTGGTGCAGTTGCCATGTTGGTAACCGCAAACCCACGAATTTTGGTCCTCAACAATGATAATGTCTGCCAGACACGTGACATCTACGACTTCTGGCGTCCTAACTACGACAAATATCCACGTGTTGATGGTAAATTTTCAACTGAACAGTACACCGATTGCTTGACGACAACTTTCGGCTACTATCAACAAAAAACAGGCAAAACCCTCAACGATTTTGCTGCCATGTGCTTACACATTCCTTTCTCCAAACAAGGTCTTAAAGGATTGCAGGCTATCACTCAGGACGAAGAAACATTGGAACGTTTGACAGAGCGTTTCCAAGAAGCAATCGTCTATAATAAGGTTGTCGGCAACATCTACACTGGCTCTATCTTCCTCTCCCTCCTTTCCCTTTTGGAAAATAGCAGAGCTTTAGAGACAGGGGATCAAATCCTCTTTTATAGCTATGGTAGCGGCGCTGTCTGTGAAATTTTCAGCGGTCAACTCGTTGAAGGTTATCGCGACCACTTACAAGAAAATCGTTTAGAACAACTCAATCAGCGTACAAAACTCAGCGTTAAGGAATACGAACAAGTCTTCTTTGAAGAAATTATCCTTGATGAAACTGGTTCATCCCTTGACCTACCAGAAGACCAAACTCCCTTTGCCCTTATCAAAGTGGACAATCACAAACGTATCTATCGTAAATATCGTCGAATGAATTAGCTTTCAGACAAGGAACTGAGGTGCAGATAGCTAGAACAGCCTAAAGGCTGTTCTAGGTTGGAAATAAGACTTGATAAACAAGTCACTTTCGTAGAGTACGGCAAGCCGAAAGTGACGATGTATCAAAGCTAATTCAAATGACTATCAAAGCCAAAACGGCGCCCTTTGGCTCTCACCAAGGGGCGCTTTCCTATAGAAAGAGGAAACTATGTCAACTTTTTCCGGATTTTATAAAAAATCACGCCAAGAGCGCATTGATATTCTCCGTCAGAATCGTTCCCTATCCGAAGATAGCTTGGACATTCTTTACAAAGACGAAAACTTGCCAGAAGCAATTGCGGGAAAGATGGCAGAAAATCATCTAGGAACATTTTCCTTACCTTTTTCTGTACTTCCTGAACTGCTCGTGGATGGACAGACTCATTCAGTACCCATGGTCACTGAGGAACCTTCTGTGGTTGCAGCTGCATCATTCGGAGCCAATATCATCGCTAAATCAGGCGGTATTACAACGACTATTCACAACCGTATCATGATTGGACAAGTTGCTCTCTACGCTATTTCGGACCATAGCAGAGCGACACAGGCGATTCTTGACCATAAGGAGAGTATTTTAGAAACTGCCAATCAAGCACACCCTTCCATTGTTAAACGAGGGGGCGGTGCAAGAGAATTGACTGTTGAGAGTAAGGATGAGTTTTTGATTGTCTATCTTCAGGTTGATGTTCAAGAAGCCATGGGAGCCAATATCCTCAATAACATGTTAGAAGCGATTAAGGATGACTTAGAAGAGCTCAGCAAGGGACAGGCTTTGATGGGAATCCTCTCCAACTATGCAACGGAGGCACTGGTCACCGCCCAATGTCATATAGCCATCTCTAGCCTGGCTACCAGCTCTGCCATTGCCCAAGAAACTGCTCAAAAAATAGCCCTGGCAAGCAAACTGGCGCAAGTGGACCCTTATCGTGCTGCGACACATAACAAAGGGATTTTTAATGGTATAGATGCTGTCGTTATCGCTACAGGAAACGACTGGCGGGCATTCGAAGCCGGGGCCCATGCTTATGCCAGCCGTGATGGACAATACAAGGGGCTTTCTACTTGGTCCATTGATGGCGAGCACTTGGTCGGCTCAATCACTTTACCCCTCCCAATTGCTTCTGTCGGTGGCTCGATTGGGCTCAATCCAAAGGTAGCCGTCGCTTTTGACCTTCTCCAACAACCAAAGGCACGCCAATTAGCTTCTATCATCGCTTCTGTCGGCCTCTGTCAGAACTTTGCCGCCCTGCGTGCTCTTGTTACTTCAGGGATTCAGGCTGGTCATATGAAGCTCCACGCAAAATCCCTAGCGCTACTTGCTGGTGCCGAGGAGCATGAAGTAGACCAACTAGCCCAACTCCTGCGAAAAGAAAAGCACAGCAACCTAGAAACTGCTCAAAAACTTTTGGAAAAAATGAGAGATTAAAAAAAGAGGGACCTCCCTCTTTTTTTAATCAATTATTTTCTCCATACGAACCACTTGTGGTTTCATACCTAAGCGCTCATAGAATCGAACAGCTCCTGTATTATCTGCCCAAACATTCAAGGTAAGGTTGTGGCAACCATGCTCCTTAGCGTAAGAAAGAGCAAATTCATACAGTTGCTCACCAATTTTTTGACCACGGACAGAGCTGGCTACACACAAATCATCAATGAATAAGGTCTTGATTGTTTCTAAAACATCACCGCTTGTAGTCCTAAACTCACAAAATAGATGCCCTACAACTTGTCCCTCTAGCTCAAAGACAAAAATAGGCTTATCTGGATTTTCCAAAAGTTCTACTAATTCATCCTCAGAAAATTTTTGACCTGCACTTTTAAAAATATCTGGTCGTGCCTGGTGATGCACCTGTAAAATATCTTGTAATAATTCATTTAAAACTGGAATATCAGATGGTCTAGCTTTACGGATTGTCATAAAAAAAACTCCCCTTTTTATTTTTTCTATTATAGCACATGTTTATTTTTTAACAAAATAGGTCTGCAGACCGATGAAGAATCTGAAAATTCGTATATACTATAAGTGTATCCTAAAATTTTTCATAAATCTCCTAAAAAATCAGCTGGCCAAGGCTGGTTTTTTTGTTGTCTTAAAACGAGAATGTGTACTGTAGAAAACTACTAATACTCTTCGAAAATCAAAATTATCCGTTGTCAAGAGCCTTGATGAGTGAAAAGCTCCAGTGGAGGTTTTCAGCCTGTTACCTTGAAATAAGAAAGTAACAGAGTTCTATCTTCGGCTTCGTTTCCTAGGCTACTTTTGATTTTCATTGAGTATAAAGCTTCTCCCTCTTTGACGCAAAATGTTTTTGCTTCATTTCCAACCTCCCAGAGTCACTTCCCTGACTCTTTGACGCAAAATGCTTTTGCTTCATTTCTAACCTCCCAGAGTCACTTCCCTGACTCTGGGAGCCCCAAAACACAGAAAAAAGCCTACTGCACAACGTAGAAACGTTGATACAATAGGCTTTTTCACGTTAAATTATTTTACAGCGTCTTTAAGAGCTTTACCAGCTTTGAATGCTGGAACTTTTGAAGCTGCGATTTCGATTTCTTTACCAGTTTGTGGGTTGCGACCTTTACGTGCTGAACGCTCACGAACTTCAAAGTTACCGAAACCGATCAATTGTACTTTTTCACCAGCTGCAAGGTAGTCTGCTACTGCTCCGAATACTGCATCAACAGCTGCTGCTGAGTCTTTTTTAGTCAATGAAGTTGCTTCTGCAACTTTTGCAATCAAATCTTGTTTATTAGCCATTTGCTAAGTCCTCCAATAATTTTCTGAGTTATTACTCACTTCTATATAGTACCGAATTTTAGGCGTTTGGTCAAGTTTTTAATGCTATTTTACTGTCTTTTTCTGTAGATATCAACAATGAATTGGTCGTTGTACAAATCAATCGTATTCGCCTTTCCATACAGATCAAATTTGTTTTTCAGTTCTGTCAGTTGAACCTGTACTTGCGCTTGTTCAGAGTCTATTTTTACAAAGGCAGGTAGTTTATAATTTTTTTGTAAATAGGCTAATACCTCTGCTTTCGGCAAGGATAAACTTCCAGCTGATATTTCTGTTATCCGTAACAAAATACTGCCATCTTCCATTTTGCTAGGTTGAAAATAAATATAGAGTGGGATAGTCACACCAAAAATCTGATAGCTGCCTTCAAAAACAACTTGCTGACTCGTTACGAATAATTGATAGGAAAACTCTTCCGTCTGATAATCTTTTAGATAGTTAGTGAGGGTTTGGTTGAGCTGTTCCCTATTAGTGGAGAAGGTCCCAACCTTGGTATCTTCTGTACTAATCGGAACGAGCTTTGTTAAATCCTCTCTATCTATTTGAATCCGTGTATAGAGGACTATTCCGCAACCAATCAACAAAGCCAACTGGGCTAAAAATAGCCATTTCCAAATATTAAGGTTCCCAGCTTTCCGTGGTCTCATTCATTCTCTCCAATATCGCTTTTTTCATAATCTCATATCCAGTATTATTGGGATGGAAACTGTCTTCCTCATACAGTAAATTATTGGTAACTTGGCTACCATTTTGACTAATACCAGCCTCCCCTTCCAATCCTTTATAGAGCAAATCATTGATCGGAACAAAATAGACATGTTGATATTTTTCAGTTATCTGTTCTGTCATAGCATTCCAATTATCAACAATTGTCTGCATTTCTGTCAATTCAGGAAAATTGAGGTAGAGTGGATTGTAAATCCCGACAACATAGATGGGAAGATTTGGATTATTCTTACGCGCTGTCTTAATAATTGTATCCAATCGTTTTCCGTAATCTTTTGCGGGCTTATCAAAAGTTGAAACTTTGAGATTGGCAATGTTTTTAATAATAGCCTTGCGCAAATCGTTGCCACCAACTGTCAGAGTTAACAGATCTGCTGTTTTTAAGTAGCTTATCAGCTCTCCATCTTCCTTCATTCGCTTAAGAATCTGATTACTGGTATTTCCAGAAACTCCGAAATTTTTATAATCTACTTCATAACCATAATCGTTAGTTAGAGATTGAGCCAACAAGGGAACAAAGCCCCCCTGTCCAGTTGTATCTCCAACACCTTCTGTCAAAGAATCACCAAGTGCCACATATCGAAAACTGATTTTTTCTGATACGGTAAGCTCTTGTCTGGAGATACGAGATGAGGCAACAGGAATGAGTTGATGAAATAGAAAAATCGACCCTAGAATTGCCAGAAAAAAGAAAACAAAGCCTTGAATCAACTTCCTGTTATTCATAACGAATCAAAATAGCCCAGGCATCCTCACCGGTATGAGTTTGAATAATGGAGCCTGTCTCCAAGACAGAAATTTCTTTTGAGACGTACTCTTGTAATTGACTCTTCATTTCATTTGCAAAATCAGCCGTTCCTGAATAGGAAATGCCAATCTCGGCTACTTTTTTATCTGCTAGGGTTGCCGTGAACTCTTCCAGCCATTTTTTAAAGGTCTTATTGCCTCGTCCTTTGACAATCGGAGTCAGCTGATGGTCTTTCATTTCCATGATGACACGGATATTGAGTAGGCTACTCAACATCCCTTGAACACGTCCAATACGACCACCCTTGACTAGATTTTCTAGGGTTGATACACCAATGTATAATTCCGTTTTTTCTCTGACTGCTTCAATAGCTGCAAGGATCTCTTCTTTGCTGGCACCTGCTTGTGCCATGCGTGCTGCTTCTACAACTTGGAATTTTTCAGCCTGATCTGTAAAGCTTGAATCAAGTATTGTCACATCAGCGCCAGAAAGGGTTGCACCTTGTCTAGCAGCTTCTACTGTCCCTGATAAGGCATGCGACAGGAGAACGGCAATAATCTGACTGCCGTCTTTAGCCAATTCAGCAAAAGTTTCCGCAAAGAGTCCTACTGGGGGCTGACTTGTTTTTGGCAAGTTTTTTGACCCACGCATGAGCTCCAAGAATTCTCCTTCTTTTAAATCGTTGTCAGAGTATACGACTCCGTCAACCATTACAGATAATGGGACAACTGTTATATTCAATTCTTCGACCAAACTGGGTTCGATAGTCGTACTTGAATCCGTAACAATCTTAATCTTTGACATATTTCATCCTACAATTCTCTTCAATTTTGCCATCTATTATAACAAATTTTGACCAAAAAATAAACTTTGGACATAAGCAAAAAGGCTAGTCGCCTAACCTTTTTCTACTAATTCTTTTGCTTGATTACGGGCTGCATCTGTGATTTTGTCACCGGCTAACATCTTGGCAATTTCCTCAATACGCTCTTCTTTGGTCAAGAGACGGACACGAGAAACGGTCGAATGTTCGTCGGATATTTTCTCAATAAAGAACTGATAATCTGCGATGGCAATGACCTGTGGCAAATGTGAGATAGCCAAGACCTGACCATATTGACCGATTTTGTAAATTTTCTGGGCAATTGCCTGGGCCACACGTCCAGATACCCCTGTATCCACCTCATCAAAGACAATAGAAGTTTTACCTTCTTTACGGGCAAAGGCTGACTTAATGGCCAACATCAAGCGAGACAATTCTCCTCCAGAAGCCACCTTAACCAGAGGCTTGAAGTCTTCACCTGGGTTGGTGGAGATGTAAAATTCTACCGTTTCATTTCCTTCTCGATTAAATTTTCCTTTGGTAAATCGAACTTGGAAACGAGCTTTCTCCATATACAAGTCTTGCAATTCTTGGCGGATAATATCTTCTAAAACAACTGCTAATTCATGGCGTGATTGGCTGAGCTGACCTGCTCGTTCAACCAATTCTTTCTCTAAGTTCTTAAGCTGAACTTCCAAATCATCTCCAGATAAATCATTGCCTGTCAATAGATTGTATTCTTCGCTGATTTTACTAAAATAGTCCAAAACATCATCGACAGTTCCACCATATTTCTTCGTAATGGTATTGAGCAAATCCAGACGACTTTCCAATTGCAAGAGACGATTGCCATCAAAGTCTAGATTGTCCACCACATCACTGAGACGCTTGGTCACATCTTCAACGACATAATAAGCTTCTGTCAGGCTAGAAGAGAGCTGTTTGTAGTCTGGATCAAATTCTTCCAGACTTTGCAGGTCACTCATAGCCGAGCGCAAGTTGTTCAAGCTTGAAAAATCTTCATTGTCTAATAGTGCATAGGCATTGGTCAGTGTATCTGCAATTTGTTTGTGGTTGAGCAGTTTATCGCGTTCCTGATTGAGTTGAATATCTTCGCCAGACTTCAAATCTGCTGCTTCGATTTCAGCAATTTGGTATTCCAACATCTCAATCCGCGCCTTGTGTTCCTGCTCATTTTTTTGCTTTTCAAGAACTCGTTTACGAAGACTACGATAGGCATCAAAGGTTGTCTGATAACGGTCTTTAAGACTCCAAAATTCATCTTCTCCGAAACTGTCCAAAAGACGGATATGGTGTTGGGACTTCATCAATTCTTCCTGGTCATGTTGACCATGAATATCTACTAAATATTGCCCAATCTGTTTCAAGACAGATAAATTGACCATTTGTCCATTGACACGGCTAACCGAACGGCCATTTTGTAGGATTTCACGACGGATAATGAGTTCGTCAGCTACTTCAATCCCCTGTTCAAGCAAAATCTGCTCGAGAGCTCTGCTATTTTCAAAGGAAAAAAGCCCTTCAATCTCAGCCTTGGCGGCCCCATGTCTGATAACATCTGTCGTCGCACGCGCCCCTAGCATCAGATTCATGGCATCAATGATAATGGATTTACCTGCACCTGTTTCACCAGATAGGATGGTCATCCCGTTTTCAAAATTCAGTGATACCTGCTCAATAATGGCGAAGTTTTTAATGGACACTTCTAGTAACATGGCTACCACCCTCTAACCGTCTGTTCGATTTGCGAAATAATACCTTCGTTTGTAACAATGAGCAGAATACTGTCATCATCAGCAATCACTGAAAAAACATGTTCTTGAAATTGTTCCAAAATCTGGCGTTTTACCACAGCAGAACTTCCGGGTACCAGACGGAGATTAATCATTTTATCCATCACTGAGACTTCAAAAACATTCTGCGATTTTACCTTAACAAGACCTGCCTTTGGTAAACCGTAAATATATCCCTTATCTGCTGATGGAACCTTAATAATGCCAAGTTCCTTGATATCACGTGAAACCGTTGCTTGTGTCGCATTGACACCCATTGCTTCTAGACGTTCAACAATTTCTTCCTGTGTATCAATAGGAAATCGGACTACCAAATCTTTAATGACTTCTAATCGTTCTCGTTTATTCATCCTTTTTAAATTCCTCATGTGCTTGATAGACTGTAGTTGTTATGACCTCTTTATCAATCTGGTTTGGTTGTGTTGATTTTTCTAAGTGCGCTAAAAATTCGATATTGCCATGACCGCCTTGAACAGGGGAAAAGCTAAGGGCTTTCACTGAGAAGCCTGTTTCCACGGCCATTTTTGTCACTTCTTCCAATACTTTCAAGTGAACGGATTTATCTTTGACAATGCCATTTTTCCCAATCTGTTCACGTCCAGCCTCGAATTGAGGTTTGACAAGGGCAACAACCTGGCCGCCCTCCGCTAAAATACGATGGAGTGCTGGTAAAATCAGACTCAATGAGATAAAGCTGACATCAATGGACGCAAAACTTGGTTGACCAAGTTCGAAATCTCCCAACTCAGCATAGCGGAAATTGTACTGTTCCATGCTGATCACACGCTCATCCTGACGTAATTTCCAAGCGAGTTGATTGGTCCCTACATCCACAGCGTAGACCTGCTTGGCACCAGCCTGCAACATAACATCCGTAAATCCGCCTGTCGAAGCCCCAATATCAATCGTCGTTTGACCCTCAACTGATAATTGGAAAACCTGCAAGGCTTTCTCCAATTTGAGACCACCACGGCTGACATACTTGAGTTTTTCCCCCTTGAGTTTGAGTTCAATTCCCTCATCAATCTTCTCGCCGGGTTTGTCATAACGTTCGCCATTGATGACCGACACAACCAGTCCAGCCATGACGCCACGTTTGGCCTGCTCCCGCGTCTCGAAAAGCCCCTGTTTAAAAGCTAGTACATCTACTCTTTCCTTAGCCATTGATTCGTAAACTTTCTATGATTTCTTTGATTTTTTCTGTTGAAAATGGGACTTGTTTAGCCACTTGATTTAGCTCACTGCTTGCTTGATTCAAACTATCTTCTAGAAATACTTTTGAGGCCTCCAAGCCCATCAGAGCAGGGTAGGTAGACTTCTCAGCCACTACATCTTTTTGGGGAGTTTTTCCGATTTCCTCAAAAGTGGCTGTCACATCCAAAATATCATCCCGAACTTGAAAGGCTAGACCAACTAATTGACCTGCTTGTCGCAAATGGTTGATGACCGCATTCGATTGTCCTGCAATCAAACCTGCTGCTACAAAGGGAAAGGTCAATAATTTCCCTGTCTTATTGGCATGAATGGCTTGTAATTGCTCTAAGGTCTGTTTCTGCCCTTCACCAGCCATATCCAATACTTGACCAGCAACCATTCCAAAGGTCCCAGATGCCTGGGAAAGCTCTCTCACGAGAGCAAGGATGGTCTCAGCTGGTAAATCAACTTGGGCTAGGAAACCAAATGGATCTAGAAAGAGACTGTCCCCTGCTAAAATAGCTGTTGCTTCATCGTAAACCTTGTGGTTGGTCAAGCGACCACGACGGTAATCATCATTATCCATAGCAGGCAGGTCATCGTGAATCAAACTTCCCGTATGGATCAACTCGACACATGCTGCCACTTGGTAATGAGCTTGTTTTAATTCCATCCCAAAGGACTCTAAGATGGTCAATAAAAGCAAGGGACGGATTCGTTTCCCGCCAGCCTGTAGCGAATAAAGAACCGATTGGTTGAGGCGTTCTGCTACCTGAGGTTGGTAAAAGTCTGCCATGGCTTCCTCAAGTCGCTGCAATTTACTGGCAACCATTAGTCCATCTCCGCTTCACTGCCATCCGCCTGCATGACCTTGACCAAGGTCTTTTCAGCTTCTGCTAGTGTCTTTTGTAGGTCTTTCGATAGGACCATTCCTTTTTGAAACTCAGCAAGTGCTTCTTCCAGAGCCACATCGCCTCGCTCCAATTTGGTTACGATTCCTTCTAATTCAGCTAAGTTTTCTTCAAATGTTTTCGTCTGTTTGGACATGTTTTACCTCCACATCAAGTTGACCATCCTTCATCTGGATGGTTAGGTTTTCACCCATTTGTACATTTTCTACACTATCAATCACCCGACCATCTTGACGAATCATGGCGTAGCCACGGGCCACGATGCGACTGGTATCCAGCATGGTCAAGGCCTCAATCAGCTTATCCGCCTTGGCCATCTTATTATCATAGATATTGGCCATGTTGCTCTTCAAGAGTCGTTCCTGCTGGATAATTCTCTCTTGGAAACTCTCTACTTTACGACCTGGATGCACACCTTGTAATCGTTGCTGTAGTAGAAGACTAGCCTGTTTCTGCTGGCTGTAGAGTTCTTTCATCCGTGTCTGCAATTGATTGGTCAAGCGGTCTAATTTTTGTAAATAACCATCATACAGGCGTTCAGGCTGGCGGAACATGACTGACCGGCTAATTTTTTCAAGCTGACCTCTCAGGAATTTCAAACGATTTGTCATGGCCTGATAGGCTCTATTTTCCTGCTGATTGAGGTAGCCCAGTAAGTCTGCCTTGGTCACAGGTGTGGCTAATTCTGCGGCAGCTGTTGGGGTAGCAGCTCGTTTATCTGCTACAAAATCAGCCAAGGTCGTATCGGTTTCATGCCCAACACTTGAGATAATAGGAATTCTGGATTCAAAAATTGCCCGAACCACAATTTCCTCATTGAATGCCCAAAGGTCTTCGATAGAACCACCACCACGACCAACGATGAGAACATCTAAGTCATCCCGTTCATTGGCTCTTTGAATATTGGCAACAACCTCCTGAGCAGCACCATCTCCTTGCACCTTGGTCGGATAGAGAACAATCTCTACGCCTGGAAAACGTCGGCTAACGGTTGTAATAATATCCTGAATAACAGCTCCACTCGGACTGGTAATAACACCGATTTTCTTGGTAAACCGAGGGAGGGTCTGTTTGAATTCTTCTTTAAATAAACCTTCCTGTGTCAGAGCTTGTTTGAGCTGTTCAAACTTGATAGCCAAGGCTCCAATACCATCTGGCTCAGCTTTTTCAATGACAATGGAATAAGAACCATTTGGTTCATAGAGCTGAATGCGCCCGATGACATTGATTTTCATTCCCTCTTCAAGCTCAAAGCCCAGATTCTTATAGACGCCTGCCCACATGGTCGCTTGGATGACCGCCTTGTCATCCTTGAGCGAAAAATATTGATGGCTAGGGCGTTTACGGAAGTTGGACACTTGACCTGTCAAATACACCTTTTCCAAATACGGATCGCGGTCAAACTTTAATTTTAAATACTTAGTTAGATGACTAACCGATAAATATTCAACCATGTCCACTCCTTCTATATTGTATCCCTACTATTATACCAAATTTTGCACTTTTATACAGAACTAGGCCTATTATTTCCGATAGCTTTCCTGTGTTTTTTTCAACAATTTGCTATATAATAGTTTGTAAGAATATAAGAACTTGGATTCACAGTCTAATGCGTAAAAACACTTTACTTGTGAATACGGGTTCTAAGAATCATTATACAGATTCTAAGGAGATTTATATGAAAATTGATGATTTACGAAAAAGTTCTAATATTGAGGACCGCAGGGGACAATCCAGTTCTAACTCATCTTTCTCGTCTGGTTCATCTGGCGGGAATGTCCTATTGGGACTACTCTTTTCACGACTTGGTTGGAAAGGAAAACTACTTGTTCTTGTCCTTTTATTAGCCTTCGGAGGCATGTCAAATCTTGGCGGGCTGCTTTCCCCATCAACAGGGACTAATCCTTACCAATCGAGTCAAGTCACAACGACTGGTACAGATGTATCTGATGCAGATGCTGAATTCATGAGTAAGGTTTTAGGATCGACAGAAGATTTTTGGGCCCAAGAATTTAAAGCCAATGGTTTAACCTACAATGCACCGACTATGGTTTTCTATACTAACCAGACCCAAACCGGATGTGGAGTTGGTTCCGCCCAAGCCGGTCCATTCTATTGCTCTGCTGACCGCAAGATTTATATTGATACTTCTTTCTACCAAGAATTATCTAGCAAGTATAAGGCTGCTGGTGACTTTGCCATGGCTTATGTCATCGCTCATGAAGTTGGTCACCATGTTCAAAATGAATTAGAAGTTCTTGGGGCTTACCATCAAAAACGGGCTCAACTATCCGATAAGGAAGGCAATGCGCTAAATGTTCGCCTAGAATTGCAAGCTGACTATTATGCAGGAGCCTGGGCCAAATATGTTGATGGACAAGGCATCTTGGATGCTGGTGATATTGACGAAGCTATGAATGCTGCCCATGCAGTTGGTGACGATACTCTTCAACAGGAAGCCTACGGCCGTACCGTTCCAGACAGTTTTACCCACGGTACTTCTGAGCAAAGGAAAAAATGGTTTAATCTCGGTTATACCTATGGTGACCTTGCTCACGCCGATACATTCTCCGTAGAGAAACCGTAAACATCCATAGCCTCTCGTAGCAATAAAGAAACTCTTGCAACATACACTTTTGCAAGAGTTTCTTTATAATATACAACTGACAGAAGCAAATTTATACATATGGTACCACTTTTAAATATGAAAACTGAATCATGTAAACTTACTCATCAACTCTAATTAGAGCGGTATCCTAGTTTCAAACAATATCACTATTATTATTTAGCAAACTTTAATTACTTCCAGTTATCTCTGATGCAGACTGCACAGTTCCGTTTGGAATAATCACTGTTTTCAACAAGTTATTTTCCTCGTGAATACGTCTGTATAAGATAACCATGTAGACTGGGAATAAGATGAGAAAACTATATGTTGCATGACACAATAAAGCTAAACCGATTAATTCTGGTATAATATTTAGGAAATAGTTAGGATGCTTTACAACACGAAACAACCAATGATCAACAAAACGATGATCTTTTACCAACATGAGCTTAACTGTCCAAATATCACCTAACAATCGTGTTACCCAAAATAACATTCCCATTGAAAACAGCAAGAATATCAAACCTAAGCTACTAAGCGTATCAAACTTGGTGTGTCGCACTACTGCTTCAATCAAACATGATAAATAAAATAAAATATGTACAACTGTTAATAATTTAGTATTTTGAACACCAAATTCTGAACCGCCGTTTTTCAAAATCCGTTTTTCGTTTTTAATTGAAATCTTCAAAAAATAGATTCTTACTAAAAAAATACAAATAACCAAAAAAACAATCATAAATCCCTCCTGTGTTTTAACAGATTTTATCAAACACATTCATTATACAAAGTTAGACTGTCGCCATTCTATTCCTCTCCTGTTTTTTTCCTATTTTCCATTTGAGACTACAATAAAAGAGACCTGTTTTCAAAAATGGATGAAATCATGTCTCTTTTATTGTAATTTTACCTATATCAATTCATTGCTATTCGCTGTAATTTGTGATTGCAAATGAATCATAAAACGCATAGTTTGTGTATCAGAAGCATAAAAAGTGTACGGAAAGCCGTGTTTTTCTAATATTTTCTGTACAATAAACAAACCAATCCCTGTGCCACCATCTTTCTTATCACGGCTGTAGTCTGGACGATAAAATGGACGAAAGACTTGATCCAATTCCTCGTCACTTAAAACACGTTCAACCTGATTTTCGATTATTAATTGATTTTGGCGTAGTACTACACGAATAATAGCCTCTTTACATGAGTACCGAAAGGCATTATCTAAAATATTCTTAATAGCTTTTAAGAAATAAACAGGATTTCCTTCAATGAGAATCGGTGATAGCTCTACTTCAAATTGATAGCCCTTAACCTCTGCCAAACTCTGATAACTTGTTAAAGAGGAATCAATCAACTGATCTAATCGGATTTGTTCCCTACTTTCCTTTAAAGCCATATCAAGATTTGTCGCTTCTAAAATAGAATGAACTAACTCAGATTGTTCCTGCAAGATTTCCTTGCATTTTTTTAAATATGTATCATGGTCCTTAAATGGCCCCACATTATAAATCATGCCTTCAACTAACCCCAACATACTAGCTATTGGAGTTTTTAATTCGTGTGATGTGATACGAAGGAAATCAGACTTCTCCTTCTCACGTGCCATAGCGCGTTCATTTTCCGTTCTTAATTCATCGATACTTGACAATAACTTGCTATACAGGCTGTTAATATCCTGAGCCAATGTTGTTATTTCATCAGTTCCTACAACAGCACAACTGATTCCAGACTCTAACGATTGCATTCGTCTTGTTGTTTCTGAAATTCTTGCTATTCTACGAGTGGACAGTCTACTGTAAACAAAAGCTACCGAAACTGCCAGAACAATAATCAACAGCAATATGAATGGATAAAAAGTTACCAATGTTTGACTGACATCCGATAATGAGTGGAATCCATAATTAAATAACAGATAATATGTAACTCCTTCTGCAGATGTTATCTCGGCTCCCCAAGAACCAATTTCATCAAAATCCCCATTTTCTAAATACTCGTTCTCATGCTTTTTAGCCATTTCATCATTGGGGTCTGGATAAATAATTTCTCTATCACTCGAAAAAAGACTAATAATAATATTCGGAGTTTTTCTGTCGAAATCATCAATCTCAGATATAATCTTAGCTTCTGGCATCCCATCCAATTGTTTAGCCACAGTCATATAATCGCGTCTCAATTCCTGTTTCTTAACCTGATTATAATATATAGGCATGGCATAATACAATAACCCTAACAATGTTACAGAGATGAAAGAAATCATCACAGCAACAACTAGGAAATTTTTTCTAGCAATCCCCATATCAAGTATCCTCTATTTGATAACCACGACCAACTACTGTCTTCAAAGGAAGTGACGGCAATTTCTTACGTATATTTTTGATATGATTATCTAAGACACGGCTATCCAATTCCGTATATCCCCATATTCCCATCATCAAGTTATCACGACTAACAATTTTCCCACGTCGCTTAGCTAAATATAGTAAAACTTCATATTCTTTTTTCGTCAATTGAACTTCTTCTTCTTCCATATAAACTGCTCCGCTAGTTGGTTGAATAAGAATTGTTCCTATTTCGATGGTATCTGTATCTCCTTTTCCTCTTAAAATATTCTCAATCCGTTTTACCAATATAGTTGGTGAAAAAGGCTTAACAACATAATCACTTATAATCTGATTAAAACTAATAAGCTGTGTATATTCGTCACCCATGGCTGTCAGCATCAAAATTGGAACCTGAGAAGTTTTGCGAATTTCCTTCAGTACTTCCAAACCTGTCATAGACGGAATCATGATATCTAAAACAATTAAATCGAATTGTTCTTCTTGAAACCTTTCTAAAGCAACCTTTCCATCAAAAACAGATTCTACCTGATAACCATGTTCTTTTAAAAACTCGCAAACAACTTGACTAATAACTATGTCATCCTCGACAACCAAGATCCTTGACATTTTTATACCTCCTCGTAAAGTTCTATTATAAAATATTATTATACTTCAATTATATACCGATTCGTACAATGGTGCAACTCTATCATAGATAAATAGAGCAACATGTTCTGCTATTTCAGCTTTCTTTGGACTTCTTTTGTTTAAAACAGATAAAAAACAGATAAAACCAAGGACATATATAGGTTAGTTTGATAAACTGAACTAAACAGAAATGAAAGGAGCTATCCCATTATGTGGAGTTCAAAAAAATTAACCGTATTAAAATGGTTTGATATTCTCATTCTAACAATTATTTTATTTGGAGATGGGATTATCAACTCTACTCTCCAATACATAGCCTTACAAAATCAAACTACAACTCTTCAAGAAAATTTGACATTTTCACCAATGGATAATTATAAGGCTTTGGCTCTACAGTTAGTTTGGCTCACAATAGCCATCTTCTATCTATTACTCCGAAATTTTGATTTCTCAATTTGGAAAAAACATATTTTTATTACTCCTTGGGTTCCATTACAAGCTGTTGCCTTATTCATTTTCTCTGCATTATGCTTGGATATCTATCATCTAGTATCCTATCAGTTTCTAGCTTCCAATACTCCATCCATGTTTCAACTATTTCCTAACATCGATTTATCACTGATTTTGTACTCATTGTTGAACGGATTTTATGAAGAAATTTTCTTCCTTAACCTGTGCTTACTGGTTAACCCTAAATATGCAAAATGGGCATTTTTATATTCATTAATCATTCGATGCAGTTTCCATACCTATCAAGGTTTAATTAGTGCACTCGGTTTAGGCTTAATTCTAGGAACTATTTTCTATCTACTTTATCAAAAAATAAAACCTAAAAATTTATTACCATTTTTCCTAGCACATGCTGTGGCTGATGTTATCGGTTTAACTATTCTATCATATATTCTATACTAGTTATCTAACAGATAATTTGAACACAAGCTATCCTCATATCACCAAAGACTGAGTGGACCCCTACTAGTCATGACCACCCGTGAAACGGGTGGTTTATTTTATGTAATTTAGAGAAAAGGGAGCAAAAAAACGCATAAAATCATGTTGCTAAGAACGTTGATTTTATGCGTTTTACTATATGACTTATCTCAATATTTTTATTGAAATTTATGTTTATACCCAACTATACTTCTCAGAATCCATACCAATATTTCATCTAGCCTAGTATATCTACATTCCCAGTCCAGCCTCTACAGCTATTGCGAATGGCTCGTCTTATATTCAATCTCCAAAGATTGCCTAAAACTTGGATCTGTACGGAGGGTAAAACAATTCAATCACTATTATAGGCATAATCTCTACTCTATTAACCATATGTATATACAAGTAGAAATTACACGACCAACATTTACTTCGATTCTTGCTTACGTTTTGTACGATAAAGTACCTGAGCTCCTACAAGAAGAGAGAGGGCAGTTAACGTATAGATTGGAGAATCAGCTTGTCCAGTAGATGGAAGCGAGTTTGACTTCTCGTTTGAACGATTCACACTGGATACTTTCTCCATATTTTCAGAAGGACGTGATTTCTGATTCATAGCAAGCTCTACCTGATTTGCCACCGTTTCGGCATTCACTTTATCCTTGATAGTAGAAATTGGAGCAGAGTTATCTGAATCTTTAATAGTCTTAGAAGAATCTGGGGTATCACTATTTTCTGCTTTACCAATCTCTTCAGTTGACTCTGGTTTCATTGGGCGAGACAAATCTGGGGTATCCATTACTTTTGGAATATCCAATTTTTGTGTACCTGCTGAACTGTCTGTATCTTCGATAGGCTTAGACAATTCTGGTTCAACATTATTTCCTGTTTTTTCAGTCTCTTCAGGTGAATCTGGCTTCATTGGAAGAGTGGGATTTGGAATAATAATATTGTCCGTTGCTTTCGGAATTGTTGAGTCTGATTTATTTGCTGAATCATCGGTTGAGTCTTCGATAATCTTAGGTGATTCTGGCTTCATTGGAAAAGTGGAATTTGGAATAATAATATTGTCCGTTGCTTTCGGAGTTGTTGAGTCTGGTTTATTTGCTGAATCATCGGTTGAGTCTTCGATAGGCTTAGGTGATTCTAGCTCAACATTAATTTCCGTTTTTTCGGTCTCTTCAGCTGTTTCTGGCTTCATTGGAAGAGTGGGATTTGGAATAATAATATTGTCCGTTGTTTTCGGAGTTGTTGAGTCTGGTTGCATTGGAAGAGCTGAGTCTGGAGTAATAATATTGTCCGTTGCTTTTGGAATAACCAACTCTGGTTTGTCTATACCATCATTTTCAATTGGTTTCATCGGTTGGGTTGCTTCTGGAACCTTTGGTTCTGTCTGTTTAGGTATTTCAGGTGTCACCATAGGGGTCATATTTTCTACTTTTGATATACCTGTTGGCTTATCTACTACCTTATCTGTGTCTTTTGGCTCAATAGGAACAGGAACCAAAACTTTCTTAGTTTCATGGTTAAGAGACACTTTTAGGGATGAATACACTTTCTTTCCAACTTTATCATTAATCTCATGACTAATCTCTGTACTTACAAGTTTTTGAGAATTGCTGTTTTTCTTACCTTTATATTTTAACTGATAAGTTAAAGAAATTGGTTCGTTAGTTTGATAAGCCTTGATTAAATCAGCTTTATTAAGATCCAAGGTAATCGTTTTTTTCGAGCTAGAAAACCACGATAAACCCCAAAAAGAAGTGGACGGAGTTGTAAGCTTTGCTTTTGGATGACTTAATTCTCCTATAATTTCAGCATCATTTTCTATAGTATCTACCAATGTCACTTTAGTCAGTACATCTTTAAATTTTTCTGCAACATTCTTATCAATATTTAAAAACTCGCCCTTATCCCCAGACATTTTTTTCAAGTATTCATCAAATTTATTCTTTTCTTCGCCAGCTTTGTCTTTGGTCACATCAACAGCGTAGAAATGAATCCCTTTCTCAGTAGCAATCTTTGCTTCTGCCTGAGCAGAGAGGTTATGATTGTAAAAGACATTTTTTCGACCGTAGAAAATATAATCAACGAGGGTATTTGCAAATAAATCAATTGTTTTTTCAGAGGTATTTGTCAAACCAAGCTTTTTACCGATATAACTGAGAGTATTTGTAGGCAATGCAGCCTTATCTAATTCTTTTTTTAAATTATCCTTTATTTTCTTTACAATAGCGTCTTTAAATGGTAATGGATCAAGTTTACGTTCATAAAAGCTACGGAAATGGTACCCCTCACCAATTTGTTTCTCATAATTGAATTTTTGTTCTTCTAATTTGGAGCTATCAATATCAGCTAAGTCAATATAGTCTAACGGGTTTCTGAAAAACTTTCCAATAAAGTCAGTTAAACCTGCTACAGTAGATACTCCATCTAATGCCTCATTAAACCTTGTAATTCCCAATTTATTCAAGAATTCAATCAAGCTCTTGGCATCTTTTAACAAATTTGCTCTGCGAACAGTCACATCAAATGTAAATGGCCAAGGCAATAGAGGGTTCGTATGCACCACTTTATCTTCATCAATTGTCTTATATTTAGGTTCTGTTTTCGCAGCATCCGTCAAATCATAACTAAATGTAGACTCCCCTTGTGACAGAAGTACAATATGTTTGCGTTTCCCCGAGTTCTCGCTTTCTAAAATGCGACGTGCTTCGTGGATTGCTCCCTGCATATCTACGCCCCAATTGTAATTTTGTTCAGCATCAGTGAAAAGTTTCTCAACCGTAGTTTCTACATTAGTACTGTTAACCTCTTGAGCTTCAGACAACTTGCGATTGAAACCGATTACACGCACAGAGTTACGAGAATTATAATCATTGGTTGGGACAGTCATCTTTTCGACAAGCTTTATAATGTTATCTTTAGCTGTTTTTTTAGCATCTTCATCCATTTTTTTAGATGTATCCACCAAGACAACTATTTCTGCGCCCTTGTCAATTTCTTTCGGTACAATTTGAGTTGTTACTGTGACAACTCCATCTTGCCCTACTTCTGCTGTTCGAGAAACTGTAAAAAGCTCTTTAGGAGTTTTGTCCACTGTACTAGATACTGTTTCAGTTGGTTTTTCAACCTTAGTAGAATAATCATCTACTTCTTTCTCCACATACTGAACGGCTGGTTCTTCTTTTTCTGTTGCTTTTTCTTCAGAAGCACTAGTGTTTTCAGCAACTTTCACTTCTAATTCTGAAGCGTTTTCATTCGTCAACGCCTCAGGAGAAGCAGATTCTGCATTCGATTTTGGTAAGTCTAAAGTAGAAGAGGAGTCAGCCACCTCTCCTTCCTTGTTTTCATTAGCTTGGACAACTTTAGAGTCTTCAACGACGGCAGTAGGCATAATCGGAGAAGTGCTATCTGTCTCCGCATTTTTTTCTAAAGTAGGTGTTTCTGCATATACTGTCACAGTATTTTGGGGATAGAGCGTTCCCGATAAAGCTACCCCCGCTCCTAGCGAAACAAGTCCAATTGATAGCTTCCTCAAAGTGAATTTTGGATGATTCATTATGATACCTTCTCCTTGTTCTCTATTAAATTTAGAATGTATTTTCGCCCTTCTTTAGGTATTTTCAAAAAAGGAAGTATGGATGTCAATGGTAAATAACTTTAGTATCATTTTGTTCAACAAGCGTAGAGCTTTTGGGAAAAGAATAGGCACCTTGTGTATTCATAAGGTGCCTAAGTCCTTCTGTTAACTGCTTACTTCACCTATCAAGTCAAGCAAGCATGATTACAACTCAAAGTTCCTATTTATCATTAACAATGACCATATCACAAAATGTGCGAGTCTATTACTACATAATCCATTCTACCATATAATTTAAAAACAGAATTTGTTTTTTCTCTATCGTTTGTTTATGTTTGTTCTATTCAAAAAATGATAATTGGTCTTTGAGTCTGTTATCACACACATTTATACAAGTAATAAATATTGCAATGAGTCTTCAAACTCTACTTTCACCTCTATAAGCAAATAATTCATTGAAAGAAAAATTTTAACTCTTTTAATTTAAAGCTACACAATGCCTCTCATCTGTCGCAAATGAAATTTTGAGAGAGCTTTGTCATCACCTTTTACTCAATCTTTTTCTTGCCAATAAATAGAGCAAATAAGAATAATACGATTGATAACATTATATTGGCAACCAAGCTCGTTTTTTCACCGGTCTTAGGCAAACTTTGAACTTGGGTATTCTCACCACTATCATGTGAGTTGGTTCTCGCAGATACGTTTCCTTTTGTCCCTTCGTCTCTTACAGTACGAGCCATTTTCTCTTGCTTAGTAGGCATATCTTTTTTCGAATCATCAAAAATAGAAACCGTTTCTTCTTTTGATGTCTCTGCTTTTTGCTCTACTTTTTTGTCAGTCAGCGTTTGGCGCACAGGTGGCAAAGTAGTTTGTTCAAGTGTGTCTGATTGTTCGATATTTTTGGTAATTTCTTTGCTAGGTTGCTCTTCCTTCTCGTCCTTTTTATCTGGTTTATTAATGCGGTGACCATTTCCTTTTTGAACCGTTACAACTTCCCAAGCTACCTGTTCACCTTCTTTATCAAACGCTCTAAACGATAAGGTTTCTCCATTTTTTAAAACACGACTGCCCAAATCAAATTCAAATCGACCGGTTGAATCAGTTGAAGTTTTACCAATTATCTCCTCGCCATTCTGAGTTGATACTAATTCAATCATTACATCTGGAGCTGTTTTGCCACTGATGTAACCATGATCTGTAGTGACTTTTTCTACTTGAAATGGCAAATCCGTCACGTCTTCATCTTCCAAATATTGCCCTACAACTTCTTCCTTACTAGCGATGATATTATTTGTAACCGGGTCAATGATTTCAAAGCGAATTCTCTCACCTTTCTCAAAAGGCAATTGTAAATCTTGAATTTGGAAGCCAAAAAATCCTAATTCGTCCACTTGAACTGGAGGATACTGTTTTCCTTTGATTGACGAAACCATGCGAACGTAGGCATTAAGATGTATCGTTCGACCAACAATATAATCTTTTTTATTATGCAGTTTAGGTACAATGATCGGAGCTTCATCTGTCGCTTCATCCATATCTGCATCTTGTAAATAAGTTGCTAAAGATGCCATAACAGATTTATCCAATAATATACTTGAACCATCAACTGTATCAAGATGGACAGATATCAAATCCTCTTGTTGATTGTGAGTCAATCTGTAGTACTTATCCTCTGATTGTAGGGCAGGCAAAGCAATCTTATAGTGACCTGTCTCATCAGCAATAGCTTCCATGATAAACTCTGAGGTATCAGCATTGTATAGATGTACTCGACCTAAAGGAAATGTAGTTCCTTCCAAAACTGAAGTCGCACTTGATAAAGGTTTTACTGTCATTTGTGAAGATACTTTTTCTTTTACCAATGGTTTCACAATGGTACTAGTAATCACCGGCTGACCATCTTCTGATACAAAAGACAAAACCAATCTATCATCTGCTTTAAATTTTGAACCTGCTAAACTCTCGGAAAAAGTAACCTCAAATCGTCCATCTTTAGGATCAATTAGTGTCTTATCAGAGACAAAACTACCATTTATTGATAGATAGACTGAACCTTTGACAGAGGTATGACCAATAACTTTGCTCGTATGTTCAAAAACTGGTTCGATGAACACTTGATGCATTCCATTAGGTGTTTTTTCTAATCTTTTTGCTGGAATTTCATAAGCCTCTGGATGTCGATTAGTCCTCACCACTACCTTACGCTCTTCAGAATCTGCCTCTAGAGTCCAAAACTGTTTCGGCAAAGCACTAATTTCTACAGTTTGGCTGTGAGCAAGCGGTTTACTCAACCGATAAGAAAAATCTCCCTTATCATCTGCTTCCAAAATATTCTCAATAGAAGTAATGGCTTCCCCATCTATCGTAATCGCTACATATCCACCAGGAGTGGTATTCCCTGAGATGGTTTGATCTCCAGCTTGAATCGGAGCAACCTCTAGATGGTTTTCAATAAATGGAAGTTCTTCCTCCATATCCTCCATCTCTTCCGATTTTTTTTCTTCACTCGGTACCTCATCAGTCACTTCCTCAGCTTCAGCATTTTCCGAAACTGTATTGGTAAGCGATGTTTCCGTGCTTTCTAATTGAGTTTCAAGAGCTGTAGAGTCAGTCTCCTCAGCCATTGCGGTTTCCGTATTCATCCCTGTGCCAATCCATAGAAAAGCAATTGCCACCGAAACTAAACCCACCTTACTTTTTCTCAACGAAAAAATCTTGCTATTCATCTTTTCTCCTTATATCTGTATTAACAATTAACGACACATATTGTCCTAGTTTAATTATAAAAAAAACATCTCATAGAACATTGTTTTTCATTAGTTTTTTATCTGTTTCACAGTTGCCTGTAATAAATAGTATGCTACATTTCGCAAAAACTTTGCTGGTTCTCATAGTCATTCAGTTTTTCTTTTATTACTTGTAAATACAATTTCTAAGTTATGGCACATTCAAAGTAAAGAACAATCGCCTGAATTTTTCTATGATGCAGATCATTGTTTTTATCTCGGAGTGCTCGCTTTAATTCGTCAACTTATACTCAATGAAAATCAAAATCAGACTAGGCGACGCAGATGCAGATAGAACTGAAGTTCATCAAATCAAGTCAACAACGTCTGATTTTGATTTTCGAAGAGTATTAAATAAGAGTGGGTTTATTTGTCATGATGCCACTTGTTTATTTTGTTAACTATCACTTCATAAAACATGATTATCCTCACAGTCATAACCACCCGTGAAAACGGGTGGCTTGTACACCGGCTATAAGCCGTTTCTCTCCAGCGACGTCTAAAGACGTTCGCTGAACTTCGTTCAGGTTAGTGCTATAATTACTTGACTAATGCCCGTAACAACGGGCTTTTATCTCGTTCTAAAACTGCCATCTGAAAATGGATTTTCATACTCTTTGACACTCAAGAATCAAGTGCAATGTCATTTTTCTCCTGCTCGCGAATATATTTCGCAACTGTCTTTTCATTCAGTCCAACGGTACTAACATAGTAGCCTCTAGCCCAAAACTTTCGATTTCCATACTTATATTTTAAGTTGGCATGTTTATCAAATATCATTAGAGCACTTTTGCTTTTCAAATATCCGATAAAATCGGAAATCGAAAGTTTCGGAGGTATCAAGACAAGCATATGAACATGGTCTGGCATCATGTGTCCCTCAATGATTTCCACGCCTTTGTATTGACATAGATGACGGAAAATATCAATTAAGTCCTGTCTGATTTTGTAGTAAATAGATTTTCTCCGGTACTTAGGTGTGAAAACTATGTGATATTTGCACATCCATTTGGTATGTGATAAACTGTAACTGGTTTTAGCCATTTCTTTTTCCTCCTTTATTTAACCTGAACAATGAGATTATATCAGGAAAAAGAAATGGAAGCTCAAAGCCTTGTCAGCCACCAGCATAGCTGGTGGTTTTCTTGTTTTTCTCTACGAGAAAAACTGACTCGAAGTCATAATAAAAAAAGCACCCGAAGGTGCTAGGTAAGACCATTCTACCGACTTCAGGTTCGAGGTCGGTGGAAAAATTCATTAGGCGTTGAAAGCATCTGTCAATTGTGGCACCACTTGTTTCTTACGTGAAACGGCACCTGCAAGGAAAGCGTGGTTGTTTTCCAACTTGAAGTTGAAGGCTGCCTCCACCTTGTCCATGTTGCTACCGAGCGCAAGGATTTCAGAGTTTGAGTTAACGATGTCCGTAATCATCAAAACAAAGTCAGAGTAACCATTTGCTGCTGATGCGGCAGTCATAGCTGCTTCGATTTCTGCTTGGCGTTCCAAGACTTCTGCAATATCCACTGTGTTGACTTGGGCTACACGCACGTCATTTCCGTTCAAACCAAAGGTTTTTGCGTCGATGTCAATCAATTCTTCTGCTGACTTGCTGGCAAGGTTGGTTCCTGCTTTCAAGAGTGCCAAGCCGTATTCTTCCAAGTTCACACCAGCAATTTCAGCCAATTCAGCTGCTACTTGTGGATCTGTTGCATGAGTAGTTGGCGATTTGAGTAAGAGTGTATCTGAAATCAAACCTGATAGGAGAAGTCCAGCTACTTCTTTTGGAGGCGTCACACCATTTTCTTTGAAGGCACGGTATACGATTGAAGATGCTGAACCTACTGGCTCCAAACGCATGTACAATGGATTTGCGGTTTCAAAGTTTGCGACACGGTGGTGGTCAATAACAGCTGCCACTTCTACATCTTTGATGTCTGCGATTGATTGTTGGAATTCATTGTGGTCTGTCAAGATGACTTGGCTAACGCCTTCTGCCTTAGCAGACTCAACCACGCGCGGTGCAGTAACACCAAAATAGTCAAGTGCAAACGCTGTTTCTTCATTTGGCGTTCCAAGTGCAACTGCTTCCGCATCACGACCAAACACTTCACGCTCCAAGTGAGCCCAACCGTATGATGATGCAATGGCATCTGTATCAGGATTTTGGTGACCAAAAACTAAAAATTTAGACATGTCTACAACCTCATTTTTCTAATAATCTCCTACATTTTACCATAAATAGAAAGACTTGTGAACATGGACGGGTCGGGATTTGCCAAACGTTTTCAAAAAGAGTAAGATAGAAGGTAGCAATACAAAAGGAGAACCATATGAAATTTTCAGACTATACCTATGTTCGTCCAGATTATGAAGCTATCAAGGCTCAATTTTCTGACCTGACAGACCAGTTGGCTACGGCTAGCGATTTGGAAACAACTCGTACACTTGTGGCAGCTGTTACCAAATTACTCAACCTGGTCGATACCCAGTACAACCTCTGGATGATTCGCCATACTATCGACATGAACGATGAGTTCTACAATAAAGAAACCAAGTTTTGGAATGAATACTCGCCACTTTTTGAAGAATTGACCACCAACTACTACCGTGTCATTGTTCAGACGCCGTATAAGGAAGAGCTGTCAGACATCTTGCCTCAAACCTTCTTCATGCAGGCAGAAAACAAGCTCAAGACTTTCTCATCTGATGTGATTCCCTTGTTCCAAAAGGAAAATGAATTGACCGATGAGTACAGTAACCTGATTGCTGGTGCAGAGATTGAGTTCCAAGGACAGACCTACAACCTGGCACAAATGGGGCCATTCGGTCAATCAACCGACCGTGAGGTCCGCAAGGCTGCTTCTGCTGCCACAACCGCCTTCTTTGAAAGCAAGGAAGCTGATTTTGACCGTGTTTACGATGAATTGGTCAAGGTCCGTACGGAAATCGCCCACAAACTTGGCTTCAAGGACTATGTGGAATACGGCTACCTCAAGATGAACCGTTTCGACTACAATCGTGACATGGTCAAGGTGTACCGTGAAGAAATCCTCAAACACATCGTACCGATTGTGCAAGATTTGCGTCAACGCCAAGCCAAACGCTTGCAAGTTCCAAGCCTCAAGCACTACGACCTCAACCTTGAGTACTTGGATGGAAATGCTGTTCCTCAAGGTGACCCTGACTTTATCGTCAGCCAAGCCCAAGACATGTACCGCGAATTATCCGCTGAAACGGGCGAGTTCTTTGATTTCATGATTGAGCATGAACTCTTGGACTTGGTTGCAAAACCAGGCAAGAACAGCGGTGGCTACTGTACCTATATTCCTGACTTCAAGAGCCCATTCATCTTCTCTAACTTCAACGGAACCAGCGGTGATATTGATGTCTTGACCCACGAAGCAGGTCACGCCTTCCAAGTTTATCGTTCTCGTTGGATTCAAAGTCCAGAAGTTGTCTGGCCAACCTATGAAACCTGTGAAATCCACTCCATGTCTATGGAATTTATGACTTGGCCGTGGATGGACCGTTTCTTCAAGGAACAAGTCGATAAATATAAATTCACCCACTTGGCAAGTGCCCTACTCTTCTTGCCTTACGGTGTCTTGGTGGACCACTTCCAGCACGAAGTCTATGAACATCCAGAAATGACACCTGCAGAACGCAAGGCAACTTGGAAAAAACTCCAAGACCTCTACCTGCCAGACCGTGATTATTCTGAGTCAGAAGCTCTTAACCGCGGTATCTTCTGGTATCGTCAAGGTCATATCTTTGCTAGTCCATTCTACTACATCGACTACACCTTGGCCCAAGTTTGTGCCCTTCAATTCTGGAAACGTACGCAGGTAGATCACGATGAAAATGCTTGGGAAGACTACATCCGCATCTGTGATTTGGGCGGTACCAAGTCCTTCTTGCAAGTGGTTGAAGCCGCAAACCTCCAATCACCGTTCAAAGAAGGTGCCCTCGAAAGTACCGCCAAAGCTGCGGCCGATTGGTTAGATGCAGTTAAGGATGACGAACTCTAAAACGCAAAAATCTGAATGAACAGCTCATTCAGATTTTTTTGATTTGACAAAGTTGATGTATTTATCCCCAAAAGTTTCGATTTGCTCCAAGACCAACTTAAATTCCTGCCCAATCTCGCTCAGTTCATACTCGACCTTTGGTGGAACTTGAGCATAGACTTTTCGAGTAATTAAGCCGTCTTCTTCTAATTGACGCAGCTGCTTAGTCAAGGTTGCTTGGGAAATCCCTTCTAACCGCCGATGTAATTCATTAAAACGAATCGGTCCGTCCTCAATATGATGCAATAACAAAATAATCCATTTCCCTGACAACACTGTCTGCGTTGCCAAGTAAGGACAGGCATAAACATTTTTTGTATGATAATCAGGCATCAAACTCCTCCTTCTTTTCCTTGAATCGCCACATTACTTTAGAAAAAGATAGTGACTATTCAAAAAAATCGTACTTGTATTTTAAACTGTATTTGCTACAATCATACCATAAAAGAGTAGAATAAGAAAGCCAGGTATTCCTATGTACAATTCCCAATTCGAACTGGGCCATGTCGCCCTCAACGTCCGCGATTTAGAACTCCAAAGCCTCTTTTACCAACAAGTCTTGGGGCTCCAAGTTCTCTCCCAAAGCCCGAACCAGATTGACCTTGGTGTTGGAAAAAACACCCTTGTCCGCCTGATTCAAACAGAGCAGGACGGCGAAGTCAGCCACAGCTACGGCCTCTACCACTTGGCCATTGTCCTACCAAGCCGTGAAGACTTGGGTACCATTTTCCGCCACTTTATCGACAATAAGATTCCCCTCCAAGGCGCCAGCGACCACGGTTACAGCGAAGCCATTTACCTAGCCGACACCGAAGGCAATGGCATCGAGGTTTACCGCGACCTGCCTCAAAACACTTGGGATGTCCGCCCAGACGGCCGCATCGTCGGCATTACTGAGCCTATGGATGCTGAAACGATCTATGCTTTAGGAAAAAAAGCTGACGCAGCCTATCAGATGCCAGCTGGCAGTCGCATGGGCCATGTCCATCTATCTGTCCGAGAAAGCGCAGCTTCTAGCCGATTTTACCAAGAGGTCCTAGCTATCGAGGATAAATTCTCCGTCCCATCTGCATCCTGGTTAGCCTCAGGCGACTACCATCACCACCTAGCTGTCAATGAATGGGGAGGAAAAAATCTGAAAACCAGACAAGAAGGCATGCCAGGACTTGCCTACTATACGCTCATCTATTCCAATCCAGAAGCTTTTGAAGCAACCTTGAATCGTGCCATTGCTGCAAACCTAAATCTTCAAAGACTAGACAATAGCGCAGCCTTTGTTGATATAGACGGTATCAAAACCAAATTCATCTTAGAATAGAAATAAGAAAGGGAAATGCCTGAGCACTTCCTTTTCTTTGTTTATTTGATTAAGCCAAGATCGTATTTCATTCCCAAAATCCGTTTGACGGATTGGTCAATCCGCCCCTCTGTAATAGTTCCTGCCTTTACTTGTTCGATAATATAAGGAATTTGACTGGCATAACTTGAAGACAATATCATATCTGTTCCAGCTTGAATGGTCTGCAAGGCACCTGTATCTTGATCTACAAATTGGACCAAGCCTTGCATATCAAAATCATCCGTCATAATGACACCCTCAAAACCAAGCTCATTCCGAAGGATTTTATTGATTTCAGGTGAAATGGATGATGGAACATCATCAATGGCAGATACAATATTGTGGCTAACCATGATAGAGTCTGCACCCGCCTCAATACCAGCTTTAAAGGGAAGAAAATCATTGGCACGCAATTCTTCTAAACTACGATTGTCATAGACCAAATCCGTATGCGAATCCGCATTATCCCCATAACCCGGGAAATGCTTCAAGGTCGAAGCAAATTGTTCCTCTTTCAACAATGAAACCAATTGACCAATATAGTCTGAAGTGGTTTTCGCATCCTGTCCAATAGTCCTATCGTAGATAAAAGATGATGGATCGGTGGACAAATCCGCAACTGGGAAGAATCCTGCATAGATTCCCTCTTCCTTTAAAAGACTGGTCTTCTGCTTGGCATCCGACAAAATCGCCTCAATGCCGCCAGCTTGGTACAGTTCCAAGGGTGATGCAAAAGGTGTTTCCAGAAGTTGACTAATCCTCGTTACCGTCCCACCTTCCTCATCTGAAGCCATTAATAGCGGCACTTTTGAAAGTGATTGATAAGAAGCAATCTCTTCTTTAACTTGCTCCAGTGTCTTACCTTCAAAATCACTTGCAAATAAGATATAGCCCCCAAAATGATAGGTTTCCAATGCCTCAGTTTGTCCTGCAGATGGCATCCGAGCAAAAATCATCTGTCCGACCTTTTCTTCTAAGGTCATTTGATCTAGATAATTTGCAATCACTTTGTCCCTAGCAGATATTTCTTGGCTAGATGATGTCGTTGCAACTTTGGTTTGCTCCTTTTGTATTCGATCTCCCAAAAAGAACAAGCCTAGCATAAGCCCAATAAACAAGAGACAAGTGATACTTGTCCCTAACACATTAAATCTTTTCCGCATCAATCTCCGACCTCTTCACTATTATCCCTTAATTCTATTCAAGTACTCCTGATAGGTTTCTGTCTCCATCAATGCCTTTGCATTTTCCACTCGAGCCTTCGTTGGGGGCTTAGTCCCCTCTAGTGGATAGGGTCTGCCCAACTCACGCCACTTAAATTCACCAAGATTGTGATAAGGTAACACCTCAAAACGTTCGACATTTTTTAATGTTTTAACAAACTTACCAAGTTCAATCAAGTCCTCATCTCGGTCAGTCAAATTCGGTACCAGGACATGACGAATCCAAACAGGCTTACCAATGTCTGATAGATATTGAGCACATTCTAAAATAGTCTTGTTACTATGACCTGTCACAATGCGGTGTTGCTCAGGATTCATTTCCTTAATATCAAGGAGCACCAAGTCTGTTACTTCCATAAGCCGGCTATATTTTTCTAAGTAGCGCTCTGTCTTACGGAAAGTCAACGCACAGGTATCCAAAGTAGTGTGAATCCCTTTTTCTTTTGCAAGGGTAAACAGAGCAATTAAAAAATCAATCTGGATGGTTGCTTCACCACCTGAAACGGTAATACCCCCTTCTTTTCCCCAAAACATACGAAAACGCAGGGCTTCATTCAAGACATCTTCTGCCGTTCTCTCAGTCGCTGCTGGATTGACCAGATCCCAAGTATCTGGGTTATGGCAATACTGGCAACGCATGTGACAGCCCTGCATAAAGACTACAAAACGTACCCCTGGGCCATCAACCGAACCAAAACTCTCTGTTGAATGAACCAAACCTGTCACTTTACGATAATCAATTTCTGTCATCATCTCATCCTCATCATTTTATAAGACTAGTATATCACAAAAATGAAAACGCTTCTATCATTTACTTTCTTTCTTTCATAACTATCATCTTCCGTAAGAAGAAAGCTAAAAGACTAGGTTGCCCTAGTCCTTATCGGTTTCTTCTTTCTCCAGTGGTGTAATCAAGAGTTTTAATTTTGTTACGCGACCATTTTTTACCTTATCGTTAATAAGAACTAGATGGTGATCTTTACTATCTACTTCAAAGGAAACCTTCTCGTCTTGGCTCGGAATGGTACCGACCCCTGTCAGATAATAACCAGCAATCGTATCAACGTTATCACTTTCCAACTCCATCTCAAAATGCTCATTGAAGTCATTTAAGGTCATATTTCCTTGGACGATATAAGTGTTGTCAGCAATTTCTCGGACAAAAATTTCTGTCTTATCGGTCTCATCATCGATTTCCCCGACAATTTCTTCCAGCAAATCTTCCAAGGTAACGAGACCTGCAACTCCACCATACTCATCTAACAAGATGGCCATTTGATTTTGGGTATTTCTCAATGATGTCAACAAATCATCCACGAAAATCGTTTCTGGAACGAAGAGAGGCTCCTGCATAATGCGGCGGATGTTGAGATTGTCAAAGCCATTACTGAAAGCTTCTGACAAGATTTTCTTGGTATGAATCAGACCAATGATATTGTCCTTATCGCCATCATAAACAGGGATACGTGAAAAATTCTGCTTGAGGATAGCTGCCATAATGGTTGCTGTATCATCCTCAATATCCACCATGAAAGCATCCGTACGGGGAACCATTACTTCACGTGCCATCAGCTCATCTAAAGAGAACACCCCTTGAAGCATTTCGATTTCTTCGGCATCTAAGGTTTTCTCACTCTTTGTCAAAATATATTCAATTTCATCCCGTGTCATCTGCTCATCCGCATCATCAAAATTCATAGGAGTAATACGGCTGATAAGATTCGTTGCAGCTGATAATAACCACACGAACGGACTCACAATTTTTCCAAGGAAAATAATCACAGGTGCAGTGACTACTGCCAGATTTTCCTTCATATTCATGGCAATCCGCTTAGGGTACAATTCACCAAGAACGATTGAAACGAAAGTCAACATAGCCAGTGCAAGCCAGTATCCTGCAGTTTGCGCTGTTGTTGAATTCCCCATCCATTTGGCAAATACAGCTCCCAAATCATTAGCCAAACTGGCACCTGAAAGGATGGAGATGAAGGTAATACCGACCTGAATGGTTGATAGAAAATTGTTAGGATTCTCTAAAACTTGAAGCAAGCGAATATATTTCTTCTCACCGTCTGCGGCCTTTTGTTCTACTCTTGAACGATTTAGAGAAACAAGCGCCATTTCAGAGGCTGAAAAGAAGGCATTGAACAGGGTCAATAAGAATAAAATTAACAGTTGTAAATAGATGGTCTGACTACCAGGGTCTTCCATGATGTTCTCCTATAATAAAATTTATAACATTTCCATTATACCATAAATTCTAAAAATTAACATATTTCTTGTTATAAATAGTCCCTCATGTCTGTTTATGTTACAATAATCAAAAGGAATAGGAGAACAACTATGATTATTTCGATGAAGAATGTCCACTATAAACGACAAGGTAAAACTATTTTAGAAGACATCAACTGGGAATTTAGAAAAGGCGAGCGTTGGGCTATTTTAGGGCTAAATGGGGCTGGAAAGTCAACCCTCCTTCGTATTTTAATGGCTGAATTTTGGAAGACCTCTGGTGACTTGACGGTTCTTGGAGTGGAGTTTGGCAAGGGAGATATTCCTAGCCTACGCACTAAGATTGGGGTTGTTGGTTCTTTCCTTGCCGAACGCTTTCCCATTGATTTAACAGCTGAGCAGATTGTCCTGACTGGAAAGTACAAATCCTCCATCCTCTACCGTGAATACGGTCAAGCTGAATTGGATGAAGCCATAGACATGCTCAAAACCATTAAGGCTGAGCACTTGATTGGTCGGACCTATGCTAGTTTGTCACAAGGTGAACGCCAACTCCTGCTAATTGCTCGCAGTTTGATGGAAGAGCCTGCTATTTTGATTTTGGACGAGGCTACTGTGGGCTTAGACCTTTTGGCTCGCGAACGCCTGCTCCACCACATTGACTACATCTGCCAACTCCCAACGGCTCCTGCCATTATCTACGTCACCCATCACGCCGAGGAAATCACTGATAATTTCACCCATGTCCTCCTGCTCAAAGATGGCATGGTATTGGCACAGGGACCCAAAGAAGACATCCTGACACCTGAGCTCCTCAGCGATTTTTATGGTAATCAGGTGGAATTGATTGACTTGGGTGAGGGAAGATTGTTCATTAAGCCGATATTATAAAAAACAAATCCAGCCCTAGTTTGAGCTGGATTTTAATCGTTCCACCATCACCAAAAATGGTGGGGTATTGACTTGGTTGAGCGGTTTGTAGAGCATGGCGGTAAAGACGGTCTGGTCTAACTGGCTGATAAAATCTAAGACTGCATCCTTCTCAAGAGCACCGCCCTCGTGACCATAGTAAACCATGATGGCTAGGCGCCCCCCAACAACCAGTCGGTCAAGAACTTTTTCAATAGCTTGAAGGGTGGTTGCAGGCAGGGTGATGACTGACTTATCCGCCGAAGGAAGATAGCCCAGATTGAAAATGGCTGCCTTGCATTCCTCCACATACTGGTCTAGGTTTTCGTGTCCTGTCAAAACCAATTGGGCATTGGTCAAGCCAGCTTTTTCTAGTTTTTCAGCCGTTGTGGTCAGGGCTTGTTCCTGAATATCAAAGGCCACAACTTTTCCTGCTCGTTGGGCTAAAAATAGCGTGTCATGACCATTTCCCATCGTCGCATCGACCGCTAGGTCCTGGTCTGTTAATATCTCATCTAAAAAGGCATGGGCCATGTGCAAAGGTCTAAGCATGTTCTCTCCTTAAGTTAATAATCTTACATAATAATCGGTCAAGGTGGCTTCGTCCACCTTTTTGCGTTGCTGCAACCACCAGCTGACCGTCTCCACAAAAGTCGTCACAACAAAATGCACCAGCAAATCCTCTGGAAGATTTCTCTTATCCTGCATGTAATCTTCAGCCACTTTTGGAAAAATGTCGTGTTTCAACTCCGCTTCCAGTTCTCTTAGAAAATAGGCATTGCGGGACAACAAAAGGCTGGCAACACGATCTTGATTGGTCCGAAAGTGTTTGAAAATATGAACCAACAAGGTCTTCACATCCGCATCTTCACGACCTGTAAATAAGTGGTGAAAGAGGTCATGACAAAGTTCTTCCAAAAGAGCCTCTTTACTTTCATAGTGGGCATAGAAAGTGGAACGCCCCACATCTGCCAAGTCAATGACATCCTGCACGCGCATATGGTCATAGCCCTTATCATTTAATAAGGTCAAAAAAGCCTGAAAAATAGCTCTTTTGGTTTTTGCAATTCGTCTATCCATTTTTCGTACATTTCAAACAATTTGTTCAGAAAAAGACAAACCGTTTCTCTTGTTTCTAGTTTTTCAGCTCATTACAGTGCATAATAAACCTATAAACAGTATAACACAGAAAGGGAATCTCATGTCATCTTCTAAAAATACATTTATCGCTTTTCTTCTCAATCTTAGCTTTTCTATCATCGAGTTTATCTTTGGCTGGCTCTTTGATTCCAGCGCTATCTTAGCAGACGCTGTTCATGATTTGGGTGACGCCCTCGCCATCGGAAGCTCTGCCATCATGCAAACCTATGCCAACAAGCCTGCTGATAGGGTTTATCCCTTTGGCTACAAGAGATGGAATATTTTGGCCGCTCTCTTGACTTCTAGCATTCTGATTATCGGCTCCAGCTTGATCCTTGTGGAAAACATCCCCAATCTCTTCCATCCCCAGCCTGTCAATCAAGATGGGATGCTGGTACTTGGGATTATCGCTGTCATCATCAATTTCCTTGCTTCTCGTATTGTAAAAAATGGCTATAGCCATACTGAATCCATTCTCAGCTTGCACTTTTTAGAGGATATTTTGGGATGGCTGGCGGTCATCCTTGTTTCCATCATTCTTCAATTTACTGATTGGTACTTTCTAGACCCACTTCTCTCACTCTGCATTGCTATCTTCATCCTCTCCAAAGCCCTGCCAAAAGCTTGGAACAATGTTAAGATTTTACTTGAAACCAGTCCAGAGGGTGTGAACTTGGAAGAAATAAATAAGGCTCTCTTAACATTGGAAAATGTAGAAGAAATTTCTAAGCTAAATGTCTGGACCATGGATGGATATGAACATTGTGCGACTGTGACGGTCAAACTGACAAATCCTGCTTTAGCAGACAAGACCAAAGCAAAAATACGGAATTCTCTCAATTCCTTTGGCATTATCCAGAGTACCATCGAAATTTTGTAAAAAATTTAAAAAAATATCTCATTTTCCTCCACCCATTTACGAATAAATAGGTATGAAGACAATTATCCTATTTTTCCTTGGAGCTTCAATCGGCTCCTTCTTGGGATTGGTCATCGACCGTTTCCCTGAACAGTCCATTATCTCCCCCTCTAGTCACTGTAATGCCTGCAAGCGACGGCTCAAGACCTGGGACCTAATACCCATCCTGTCCCAGCTTTCGACAAAATCCAAATGCCGTTACTGCAAGACCAAGATCCCTTATTGGTATCTGGGACTAGAAGTCTTAGCTGGTCTAGTTGTCCTGCTCTGCCATTTTCAAGTCCTAAACCTAACCGAAACCATTCTCATCTTGGCAGGACTAGTTTTGACCATTTATGACATCAAGCATCAGGAATATCCCTTTGCTGTCTGGCTCGTTTTTACTTTTACAGCTCTGGTACTCTCCCAGCTCAACTGGCTCTTCTGTGGATTTTTACTCTTGGCCTATCTAACTGAAAAATGGCAATTCAATATTGGTTCTGGTGACTTTCTCTATCTGGCAAGTTTGGCCTTAATATGTGGATTTACAGAACTCCTCTGGATTATCCAGATTAGTTCCCTCCTAGGGCTTCTTGTCTTCACTATTTTCAAACCCAAGTCTATTCCCTACGTACCACTCCTTTTTCTTTCAAGTATTCCTATCATTCTGTGCATCTAAATCGAGTTTTTCTCGATTTTTTTGTTATAATAGAAGGCATATTAGAGTTCAACTCCATCAAAATAATTGGAGTGCCTTCTTGATCGGAAGGCAAAAGGAGAAACGTTATGACACTATTTAAGGATGACAGTTTAACCCTGCATACCGACCTTTATCAAATCAACATGATGCAGGTCTATTTTGACCAAAACATCCACAATAAACACGCTGTATTCGAAGTCTATTTCCGTTCACAACCTTTTAAAAATGGCTACGCTGTATTTGCCGGTTTGGAACGCGTTGTAAACTACCTCAACAATCTCAGCTTTAGCCAGACAGACATTGACTATCTGACAGAACTGGGTTATCCGCAGACTTTCCTTGATTACTTGTCCCAATTGGAAATGACTCTCACTGTCCGTTCGGCTAAGGAGGGCGACCTGGTCTACGCTAACGAACCCATTCTTCAAATCGAAGGACCATTGGCACAATGCCAACTAATCGAAACTGCCCTCTTAAACATCGTCAACTACCAAACCCTGATTGCTACAAAAGCTCGCCGTATCAAGGCCGTCATTGAAGATGAGCCCTTGATGGAATTTGGCACTCGCCGTGCCCAAGAAATGGATGCTGCTATCTGGGGTACACGGGCAGCCTTTATTGGTGGAGCATCTGCGACTTCCAATGTTCGAGCTGGCAAAATCTTCGGTATCCCTGTCGCTGGTACCCATGCCCACGCCTTGGTTCAAACATACGGAGATGATTACAAGGCTTTCAAAGCCTACGCTGAAACCCATCATGACTGTGTCTTCCTCGTTGATACCTATGATACGCTTCGTATTGGTGTTCCAGCAGCCATCAAGGTTGCCAAGGAAATGGGAGATAAGATTAACTTCAAAGGGGTTCGGATCGATTCAGGCGATATGGCCTATATTTCCAAGAAAGTTCGTCAGCAATTAGATGATGCAGGTTTTACAGATGCGAAGATTTACGCATCTAATGACCTGGATGAAAATACCATCCTCAACCTCAAAATGCAAAAGGCAAAAATTGATGTCTGGGGAGTTGGTACCAAACTCATCACCGCCTACGACCAACCTGCCTTGGGCGCTGTCTACAAGATTGTATCCATCGAAGATGAAGATGGAAATATGCGTGACACCATCAAGCTGTCTTCTAATGCGGAAAAAGTCTCCACTCCTGGCAAGAAACAGGTTTGGCGCATCACCTCCAAAGAAAAAGGAAAATCAGAAGGGGACTACATCACCTTTGCGGACACTGACGTCACACAGATGGATAGTATCTATATGTTCCATCCAACTTACACCTACATCAATAAAACCATCGAGAACTTTGATGCACGTCCACTCCTAGTTCCTATTTTCGAAAAAGGAAAACAGGTCTACGAACTTCCAAGCCTAGCGGAAATTCAAACCTATGCCAATCAAGAATTTGATAAGCTCTGGGATGAATACAAACGTGTGCTCAACCCACAGCTCTATCCAGTCGACTTGGCACAAGATGTTTGGGATAATAAGATGAACCTCATCAATCGTATTCGCAAACAAACTCAGACCAAATCCATCTAAGAAAGGTATGTTATGACCCTACAGGAAACAATCATCAAAGAATTAGGGGTCAAGCCAAGCATTGACCCCAAAGAAGAAATCCGTCGCTCCATCGACTTTCTCAAAGACTACCTAAAAAAACACCCATTTTTGAAAACCTATGTCTTGGGGATTTCTGGTGGACAAGATTCGACCTTGGCTGGTCGTTTGGCCCAGCTGACCATGGAAGAAATGCGGACGGAAACAGGTGACGATTCTTATCAATTTATCGCTATCCGACTCCCTTACGGTGTGCAAGCTGACGAGTCTGACGCCCAAGCAGCCCTAGCCTTTATTCAACCAGATGTCAGCTTAACCATCAACATCAAGGAATCAACAGATGCCATGGTGGCTGCAGTCAATGCAAATGGGCTTACTATGTCTGATTTTAATAAGGGAAATGCTAAAGCCCGCATGCGCATGATTGCCCAATACGCTATCGCTGGGGAACGCAAGGGGGCTGTCATTGGAACCGACCATGCCGCTGAAAATATCACTGGTTTCTTTACCAAGCACGGCGACGGCGGCGCAGACATTCTCCCCCTCTTCCGCCTCAATAAACGCCAAGGAAAACAGCTTCTAGCTGAACTGGGGGCAGATGAAAAACTCTACCTCAAAGTTCCTACTGCGGACTTGGAAGAAGACAAGCCAGGTCTTGCTGACGAAGTCGCACTCGGTGTTACCTATAACCAAATCGACGACTATCTCGAAGGCAAAACCATCGACCCTCAAGCCCAAACCATTATCGAAGGATGGTGGAACAAAACAGCCCACAAACGCCATCTGCCAATCACGATTTTTGATGACTTTTGGAAATAAAATTATCCCCTGACGATAGGCACAACCGTCAGGGGATTTCTTTTATCTACTCTCCAAATAATCCGCAATCGCTGCGACATCCTTGTCTCCTCGACCGGAAACATTGATAATAATGATTTTATCTTTATCTAGTTGTGGTGCTAATCGAATAGCTTCTGCAATCGCATGAGACGATTCAATGGCTGGAAGAATTCCTTCTGTGCGACTTAAGGTCAGAAGAGCATTAACAGCCTCATCATCTGTTGCCGCGACGTAATTAACACGACCAGTTTCCTTATAGTGGGCATGTTCTGGTCCAACGCCTGGATAGTCCAAGCCTGCTGAAATGGAATAAACAGGTGCAACTCCACCATTTTCATCAAAGAGGGAGATCGTCTTCATACCATCAACCACACCAACTGTTCCCTTAGTCATAGTCGCCGCATGTAGTTCTGTATCAACACCTTTACCAGCAGCTTCTACACCGATAAGCTTGACTGACTCATCTGGTAAATATTGAGAAAATGCACCGATGGCATTGGAACCGCCACCCACACAGGCAATAACGTAGTCTGGCAAACGACCTTCTTTTTCTAAAATCTGACGGCGAGATTCTAGACTAATAATCTTTTGAAACTCATGGACAATCGTCGGATAAGGATGAGGACCGACTGCTGATCCCAAAACATAGAAGGCATCTAAATCTGCCATCCAAGCACCGAATGCCGCATCAACTGCCTCTTTCAAGGTTTGCGTTCTATCTGTGACAGCATGAACACGCGCCCCCATCATCTCCATTCGAAAAACATTGAGGCGTTGGCGTTTGACATCTTCAGCTCCCATATAGACATCACAGCCCAAACCAAAGCGGGCAGCTACAGCAGCCGTCGCAACCCCATGTTGACCAGCACCAGTTTCTGCAATCACTCGAGTTTTCCCCATTCTTTTTGCCAATAGAATTTGCCCCAGCACATTGTTTAACTTATGAGAACCTAAGTGATTCAAATCTTCCCGTTTGAGATAGATTTTCGCTCCACCAAGCTCCTTGGTCAATGATTCCGCAAAATACAATGGCGTTTCACGACCAGCATAATCTTTCAGATAAGCTTGGTATTCCGCCAAAAATTCTGGATCATTGCGGTACTGTTCAAACGTTTCCTCCAACTGATCCAACAAAACCTGAATTTGCTCCGGTACAAAACTACCACCAAACTGTCCGAAATAACCTTTTTCTGTCATATAATTCCCTCTTTCAACATTCGCTACAAGAGACCAATAAGGTCAAGAGTTTAATCCTTCTTTACTTATCCTTAATTGCTACGCCATCGTTTCATCTTGATTACCTCGTAATTTCTATCATTGTCAAAGTAGATTGCTTTTAGATAAGGAACAGAGACGAAAATACAACTCAATGCTTCCTCATTTTCAAGCATTGACCTCAAACAGTCCACTGGACTGTTTGAAGTAGGCAAGCCAATCGCGACAAAATATAAAAGCAATCTACACAGACAATGAAAAAGCCCACGCAGGAAAACACATCCTGCGAGGGCGTCAATGGACACGGTGCCACCTCACTTATGGACTCGACTAGAAAAGTCCATAACTTTTTCTCCTCTAACAAGGAGGCGCACGATAAGGGGTGCGGACCGAATTCTCATTGTTTCGAATTCATCGAACCAAACTCGCTTTACTAAACCAGACAATCCATAAAATGGATACGAATGCTTGTTTGGCATCAGCCCATTTCATAAACCTCTATCATCTATTCACACCAACCATAGACTCTCTAAAGACAAAGTGTTTATTACTTTTTCTGATTACTTGTAATTATACGTTACAAAATCGGAATGGTCAAGTAATTTTTAGAAATTTTCTAAACAATTTGAAAATTCAGTTTCCATTGCCTGAATCCATTAAAAACTAACAAAAAGCCACTCTGCTTAAGTGACTTTCTAAAAAAACTGTACTCACGAGCGAAGCGCTTATATCAAAGATAACATTAGCTAATCAAGATCATTTTAAAGGGAATACTGACTGTATTTCAAAAAAATAACGATATGTAACTTAAACAATAGCCTTAGATGGACATTCTGAACCTGTGACGATAGGTTCTAAGACTCCTGTTTGGAAAGGATTATCCCTCTCTTTATCAATGAATAGGTAAAATAGGCTAGTATTCCCCCCATTGTATTGGTCCATAAATCATCGATTTCAAAGACGCGTTGGGCATCAATCAGCAAATCCAGTAGCAATTGTGTGCATTCAATAAAAAGACTGATACAAAAACTATAACGAATCACCGCTCGAAGGCTCCGCCATTCTTCCCTAAGAAATAAAAGAAGAAAAATCAGAGGGAAAAGTAGAAAAATATTAGTGATGTTTTGCAAGAAAATCCATCCTAGGTCCGCCAAACTATCTACCTTATCCCCGTTGACGATGCTGTTGAAAGGCGTTGGTAAAAGATAGAGACGGCCGATTTGAATAATTCCTGGGGTCGAGAAATCCTTATACTGTGGGTACCAAGTCTGAGGTAGAAAACAAAGTAAAACAATAGCCAGAGCATAGGCTCCAGCTAAGGTCTTACAAATCTGTCTTCCTAGCTTGGTCAAGTTTCCATCTGCTTGGAAGAATTTTCTCATGCTCGAATACCTGCCTTTGCTTTTGCGGCTGCAATACGAGCACGTGCTTTTTCACGGTCTTTCTTGAGCGTATTGGAGCGCAATTGACCACAGGCAGCATCAATATCTGTATCATGTTCCTGACGAACGACACAGTTAACACCATTTTTCTTCAAAACATCAAAGAAAGCAAGAGTACGTTCCTTGGTTGAACGACTGTACTGATCATGTTCGCTAACTGGGTTATAAGGAATCAGGTTGATATAAGACAATTTACGGATGTTCTTGGTCAAGTCAGCCAATTCCTGTGCCTGTTCCACTCCATCGTTGACCTCATTGAGCATAATATACTCAAAAGTCACACGGCGGTTGGTCACTTTGATATAGTCTTCGATTGCTTCAAAAAGAACTTCTATAGGGAATTTGCGGTTAATCCGCATAATGCTCGAACGAAGGTCATTATTTGGCGCATGTAGAGATACTGCCAAGTTAACTTGGACACCTTCACGTGCAAACTCACGAATTTTTGGTGCTAAACCTGATGTCGAAACAGTGATGTGACGGGCACCAATTGCCAAGCCCTTGTCGTCATTAACCACTCGCAAGAAGGTCATAACATTATCGTAGTTATCAAGCGGCTCACCAATCCCCATCACAACGATATGGCTAACACGCTCATTCTGATTGCGCTCATCCAAGTACTTTTGTACCAACATAATCTGAGCCACAATCTCACCGCTAGTCAAGTCACGTTGCTTAGGAATCAATCCAGATGCACAGAATGTACAGCCGATATTACAGCCAACTTGTGTCGTTACACAGACAGAAAGACCATAGTGCTGGTGCATGAGAACTGTCTCAATCAACATGCCATCTGGCAGTTCAAAGAGGTATTTGATAGTACCGTCCTTAGACTCCTGTACAATCCGTTGTTTGAGCGGATTAACTACAAAATGTTCTTCCAACTTTTCAATCAAAGATTTTGGCAAGTTGGTCATTTCCGCAAAGGATTGGACACGAGAACGGTAAAGCCATTCCCAAATTTGAGTGGCACGGAACTTCTTCTCTCCGTTTTCTAAAATCCAATCAACCAGATTGGCTTGACTAAATGCATAAATTGATGGTTTCATATTTCTCCCTATTTCTGGCGGATAACAAAGTTACGCTTCACTTCATTCATCTCACGCTTGCTCTGCTTACGCTCACGTTTTTGAGAACGCTCCGTTTGACTCGCCTTAACACCAGCATTCTTCACAGTAAAATGACGCTGTTCCGACTGTTTGTTCTGCTGCTTCCCTTTTTTCTGACGGTCATTGCGATTATTTTTGTTTTCTTTTGGTGCAATAGGCTCCGTCCGCTGCTGATTTCTGTTGCGATTGCGAGAACGACTCCGCTTGCGACGCGGTCTATCCTCCTCCTCAGCAGGCAAGTCTTGTGGATTCGGATTGGCTAAGACGAAATAAGCACAACCAAAATTACAATACTCCGTCAAATAGTCGTCCAAGCGGCTGATTTTTAAGTCTGATTTAACATTTTTATCGTCTGTATAGAATCCCCTTAATCTCAGCTGCTCATTGCCCCAATCTCCCACAATATAATCAAATTTGAGCATGAGTTGTGAAAAACGTTGACCAAAAATCGTCTGGTCAAAAGCATTCTTGTAATCTTCCAAAAGATCCAATTCAATATTTTCAGATACAACCTTATCTCCGACACGAGCAAAACTCGGACCAGGGTATTTATTATAGTTATACATTTCAGGTGAAATTTCTTTTTTCATTTGTCCTCCTATCTTATAAAATCTTCATACGTAAAAATCATTTGATTAATAATCTATCTGGTCAGAATCTAAATTCTCACACTTAACCTTATCATTATAACACGATTTATCTGGAAATTCTTCTACTTTACCATTTAGGAGAAATTTCTGACAATTATAATGTTATTCTCTAACAAAAAGGACGATTTACTCGCCCTTTGTTTTTTTCAAATAATCAATAGCCTCTTGAACAGTTTTCACAGGAACTACCTCAATATCTAATCCTGCTTTCTCCGCGGCTTCCTTAGCTTCTTCATAGTTCGTTTTAGCCTTTGGGTTTTTCTTCAAAACTTCTACATCAACTGGATTGTTTGGTACAAAAAAGATACTTGCACCTGACTTAGCTGCCGAAATAACCTTCTTATCAGCACCACCAATGTCACCTACTTTTCCATCCTGCTCGATAGTCCCCGTACCAGCAATAATCCGACCACCACGTAAGTCAGGCTCTGCAAGTTGAGTATAGATGGCAAGTGTAAACATCAGACCAGCACTTGGACCACCAATATCTCCCGTTTGGAAATCAATCGGAACCGAACTTTGAACCTCTGTATGGTCTACGAGAGTGATGCCTATTCCGTTTTTGCCATTAGACAATTTGATAATCTTACCGTCCGCAGATTTCTCCTGACCAGCGCTAATATAACCAACTGTTACATCACTTCCAACCTCCAAGCCACTCACATATTTAATCAAATCAGGAGAAGACTCAAATGTTTTTCCATTAACACTCACAACGGTATCTGCAATATTAAGGACTTTTTTAAAGGTTGAATCATCCGTCAAGGCAAGCACATAGACACCAAAGAAATCAAGATTGACTTCTTTTCCTGCCAAGGTCAATCCTTGATACTTCGCCATATTTTGCGAAGTCTCCATGTAAAACCGTGCTATACGGAAATACTCTTCGTTGTCGGCCCCTCCTGTCATCTCTTCAGAGGAACGAACTGTCGTATAAGGATCAAACTGAGCAGCGAATAGTTGTAAAGCTGTAGCTTGTTGGACTGATACATAGGTGAAGTTGTAAGAGCCACCCTCTTGGTCTATTTGATTGTTCACCGTTAGTACCTGACGAATATCGGCAGCTCCACCTGGACTTTCCAGATAATAAGGCAGACGAACAAAAACGGCAAACCAAATCAAAAGAGTTCCTAAAACAATAGATGCAATTAAGGTTAACTTCCTATTTTTCTTCATTCTTTCTAATCTCCTCACTAACAATTTCTGGAACATAAGGGCCTATGTCCTGTTTGAAATACAGCAATTCTCGAACCTGGCTGGATGATACGAACTTAAGCTCTAGCTTGGCGATTAAATAAATAGTTTCCAAATCTGGTGCCAACTGACGATTGTAAAAATCAAAACTTGACTCGTATTCCAAATCGGTCGCATTACGCAATCCTCGGACCAAATGTGTTACTCCATAGCGCTTAGCTACATCGACTACCAATTCATTTTCAGACAGAACGACCTCGATATTCTCCATTCCTACAAAAAGCTTCTCCAAAATGGCTTTTCTCTCCAAACCCGTCAAGAGTCCTGCCTTTTTAGGATTGGTAAAAACTCCCACATATAATTTATCAAATAGTCCACTCGCTCGTTCAATTAAGTCCAAGTGTCCATTGGTAATGGGGTCAAATGAGCCCGTAAATAATCCAATCTTATCTGACATATACTGTTACCTTACTAATTCCGTAGAGTTTCTCTTTCCATATCCCCAGCTCTGCTATTTCTTCCGGAAGAGAGACCGCCTTATCCGTTTCGCAGACTACCATAACATCATCTGCTAGTAAGTCACGGCGACAGAGTTCTGTTATCACATCTTCAATTTCCTGCTCTGCATAAGGAGGGTCCAAGAATACCAGGTCGAAAGGACCTTCCACACTGTTCAAAGCCTGTCTAGCTTCCATTGCTAGAAGCTGAAATTTATCTGCTTCCTTAGTCATTGCAATATTTTCACGGATAATGGCTTGTGCTCGTCGATCTCGCTCAACCAGAACTGCTGACTCCATGCCACGAGATATAGCCTCGATAGATAAACCACCACTGCCGGCGTACAAGTCAAGAACTCTACCACCCTCAAAATAGGGACCAATCATATTGAACATGGCTCCACGGACCTTATCCGATGTCGGTCTGGTTGTTTTTCCATCTAACGTTTTCAGTGGTCTTCCACCATAGCTTCCCGATACAATTCTCATAAGGTATATTATAGCAAAAAATGAAGCTCGTTGCTGAAACCAAGTGCACTTCCTGCCTTCCTTTTTGCACCAACTTTTTCAATCTTCTGCCAAATACGCTCTCAACCGCTATAGCAGGAAATCATTCACGCGCTATTCAATAAAATGATAAAAATAAAAAGCAAGGAAATTCTGTTTTACGCGAAATTCCTCACTCTTATCGTATGTATTTAAACTAGATCGTTACAAGAAAAAAATTAGTGTTGAAATACAAATAGCTATTTTTTCCAGTATGTAATACGCCATAAAGAACCAGTAGCTAAAAAGCCTACGGATTATCTGGTGAACTCTCGTCAGCTGTTGGAACTGTTTCCACTGACTCAACCAGGCTAGTTGTTGAATCTGTCGTTTCCTCCGGTGTTTCAGAAACTGTTGGAGTTTCTACCACAGGTGCTCCTTCACTAATCGGAGGGACTGAAGTACTTGTACTAGTTGACGCCACGCTGCCTGTATACTGGCTTGTTGAACTCACATTTTGGTTTCCATATATATTTTGATTAGGTACTACATAAGATTCTTGTGAGGCCTCACTAGCTTCAGCAAGGTCCGTTGACTGACCGTTCCCTGTTTCAGATACTTTTTTCTCATCAGCTACTTTTTGGGCTGCTTCCGCCCTGACCAACTCCGCTTTTAGCTTAGCCTGTGTTTGAGCATCTGTCTGCTGTCCCACTAGCTCTTTTACTTGGTCAATCCGTTTCTGTAATGCTGCTTTTTTAGTCGCATCCGTAACCTTGTTTACTGCAGATTGTGCCTCTGCAAGTTTCTCTTCAGTATGTGTTCCTTCCAATACAATGACAGCATTCTCAGCATCCTGAAATACTGTATCAACCGTTTTTTTCTGATTGGGCACTTGCTGTACTGTCTTTGTATCACTTGTTTCGCTTTGAGCATTTTTATACCAACTAGCGCCTAAGCTAATCAATAAAATAAGTCCCATAAAAGAAATAATGCTAATTTCTGCCAATGACAACTTTTCAAATTTCTTTTCCATATTTTTGCCCTTATCCGTCTTATTGCATAAGAAAATACTCTAGCCTACTGACAATGTTACTTAGTCGTTTTTACCTTACCATTCCATCCATTTAGACCATAGCTTAAAATATAGATTTCGTTAAAGCCCTGTTTCTTCAGATGAAGGGCTGCAGGCGTTACCAACTGACCACGATCATTCTCATAGATTAAGACAGGTCTGTCCTTACGCAAAGCAGCTGTAGACTGGCGTAATTGCTGGTAAGGAATATTTCTCGCACCTAAGATATGCTTACGATTAAACTCACTCGGGTCTCGCAGGTCAATCAACTGACCTCCGTGTATCTTTTCTGCAAATTCTGCATTATCAATCACCGTCGCCGCACGGCGCAATCTCCAGTAATTAAAACCCATCCAGGCTCCCAATACTGCCAAAAATACTAAAAACACCCAAAATGTTTCCATCACTCATTCTCCCTTGATTTCTGATACTCTAATTCCAAACGATGTTCACGCCTCAAAACAAGCTCTGCTTCCATATATTCCAACCGATCTAAGACACCTGCCTGATAGATTCTATTTAATTCTATCTGCATCATTTCAATATCGTAGAGACGGTTGCCCATATAGACAATTATACCAAACCGTTTGAGTAATTGTTGCACATCATAAAGTCTTTTCATAAAAAAATTGTAGCAGAATTTTAGGTGTTTTTCAATATAAAAAATCAGTTGGAATTTATGAAATGCTTAAAAAGGATTGGAAATACCACCAATCCTCTATAATTTCATAACCAACCCTTTTCCTGTGCCACCTTAACAGCAGCCGTGCGGTTTTCAGCACCAAGCTTGGCCAAGATAGTGGTCATGTAGTTGCGGACCGTCCCGTCAGACAGATAGAGCTGGCTGGCAATTTCCTTATTGGACAAGCCGTCAGCAACCAGCTTGAGCAGCTGACTTTCCTGGTCCGTCAAGGGACTACGTTGGGTCAGGAGAATGTCCATCAACTCTGGCGAGTACTCCTTCCGCCCCGCCAAGACCGTTTCAATGGTCCGCATAAGGTCCGAAATGGAGCGTTCTTTGAGCACGTAGGCATCCACATCTGCCTTGACCGCCCGCTCAAAATAGCCTGGTCGCTTGAAGGTAGTCATGATGACAACCTTGACGGGCAAGGATTTCGCTCGTACCCATTCCAAGACATCCAGCCCTGTCTTCTCAGGCATTTCAATGTCTAGCAGTACCACATCTACTTGCTCTTTTTCCAAAAGAGAAAGGGCCTGACTGCCGTTTTCTGCCTGTAAAACAGCCTCAACCGCATCTTGAAAGGCCAAGAGCTGACAGAGGGCGTCCCGCAGCATGGCCTGGTCTTCTGCGACTAAGATTCTCATTCTACCACCTCCTCAAGCAGAATTCGTATGGACAGGCGGGTAGGCTGTGCCAGAGAAAGAAATTCCAAACTCCCCTGCACCGTTACCAGTCTATCCTTTATGGTATGCAATTCTTGACCGGTTAACTGGGCAAAGCCCACACCATTGTCTTCGTAGTGCAAGACTAATTCTTGCTGGTCTTCTTCAAATATCAAACGGCACTTGCTGGCCTGGCTATGTTTGAGCAGGTTATTGCCCAACTCTCTCAGCACCATGGCTAGCTTGTTCTGGACAGGCAAACTGAGCTGCTCTGCTATTTCCCCGCCCAAAACGACCAAATCCACTCCTGCTAAATCCAACATCTGCTGCAAAATCTGGAGTTCCTCTGCCACGGTGTGCTGCTTGAGGGACTGAACAATCTGGCGGACGTCCTGCATGGAGTCCTTGGCTAAGGTCTGGAGATCCTGCACTTCCTTCTTAGCCTGATCAATCTGGTCGTGGTCCAAAAGGGTCTTGACCAGCTCCGCCTTGACGGATAGCATGGCAAAGACATGGCCCAGAGTGTCGTGCAAGTCCTGACCGATGCGGTTGCGTTCGTTCTCAGCAAGCAGGAGATTAATGGAAGCATTTTGCTCCTGAATCCGTTGCTGGAGGGCTTCCCGCTTGGTTTCAACCCAGCTGAAAATCAGCAAGGCCAGGCCGAAAAAGTGAATGATGAGTGCAAAAGCCCGCATTTCAAAGGGAACAGGTCCAAAAAGGGCCCAGAGGATAATGGCCAGCAACAAGATCCCATAGGACACCGTTCGATAGGTCGGGCGAGTTTCCTTGTAATACCAGCCCAGCATATTGGACAGGTTGAAGATAAAGAGGGAAAACTGCAGATTGCCCCAAAAACTCATGACGGCGATATAGCCAATCAGGTAAAACCAGCCCAGCATGGAATAGAGCTTGTGGTCGGTGTAAAAGAGAGAACAATAGACCATGGCAAAGAGAATGGTTGCTAGAATAACCGCCGTCGGATTTGGACTATACTGGGCGTAATAAAGTGGAAAATAGAGAAAGACCATGCCCACGAAGAACATGAGTGGTATCTTTCTTTTTTCAAAAATCATGGGTCACCTCACTGCTGTTCAGATTTTCTATGAATAGCCAGAGCAATTCCTAAGAAAATTATGGCATATCCTAGGACAATTAGCAAGGATTTCCAGAGAAAAACTCCCTCTTGGGCATAGGTGGTCACCAGCTGATTGACATGGTAGCTGGGCATAAGTTTGCAAATTCGCTGTACCCAGTCAGGAAAGAGGGAGACAGGCATCCAAGAGCCACCCATGATAGCCAGAACAAAGTAGAGCAAGTTGGCTACCACCGACATGGTTTGTTCCGACTGGATTTGCACCAAAAGCAAGCCAATGGCTAGAAATACGATAGAAGTTACTAAAAGCAAGAGGGCCGAAATCACCCATTCTTGAGCTGTCATCTCAACTCCCTTGACCAAGCCTCCGACCGCAAAGACAATGGCAATAGAAGACACAAAGCAGAGCAAGACCCGCACCAGTTTGGACAGATAATATTGCCAGATTGGAAGGGGAGAATGCTGGATAAAGGTCAACCAGCTGTTTTTTCGGTCCTCCGCCAACATCATGGGAAAGGTAAAGAGGGCAAAGCCCGACATGGAAAAACCTGTCATGGTCAGCATATAGGACTGGATAAAGGCCTTTTGCATGGTCGCATCATCAAACTGGACCGTCGATGAGAAAATCAGGAAAAAGAGGACGGGCATGCCAATAGATAGGAGAAAAACTCCTAAACTTCTAGATAATTTGACCGCTTCTACTTGCACCAATGCTTTCATGATTCTTCCTCCCTTGTCTTGTCAAATAAGCTGTTGAGCAGGGTTTTGTTCTGCACTTCTAGGTCCGAAATCCGACAACCTGCTTCCTGCAAACAAGCCCAAACCTGCTCAATGGCACGGGTCTTGAAGCTGACTGTATCCTGCTTATAGGTGATGTTATCAATCGCATCCAAGCCCTCCACCACCGTCGCAAAGCGGATTGGCAGTGCTACTTCTTTTTCCTGCTCCTCACTCCGCATGGCAAACGGCGTCGTATCCCGCAAGAGCCTACCCTGGTGCAAGACCAAAATCCGCTCTGCCGTATGCTCCACTTCCTCGATGTAGTGGCTGGTATAAAAAATGGTCACGCCCTTTTCCTTCAAGTCATGGACAATCTCCCAAAAACGCTGACGGGTCGACGTATCCATGCCCGCCGTCGGCTCGTCCAAAAAGAGCAACTTAGGCTTGCCAATCAAGCAGATGATAAAGGCCAAGAGCCGCTTCTGACCACCTGATAGCTTGCCTGCCAGCTGATTTTTTTGCTCTGGGGAAAAGCGGAGCAGGCTGTCGATTTCCACATCTGTCAGACTGTCCTTGTAGATAGCTTGGAAAAAGCGGAGCAATTCCTTTACCTTCAAGTCCGTTGGAATAGCATTTTCTTGAGGTAAAACTGCCACTGTTTCTTTATTGGGCTGAGCCTGCGGAGCCAGACCGTCCAACAATACCTGCCCTTTCGTCGCCTTTCTATCGCCCAACAGACAGGACATGAGCGTTGTCTTCCCAGCTCCGTTGGGACCAATCAAGGCCACACATTCCCCTGACTTAATCTCAAAGGAAATATCAGACAAAATGGACCGTCCTTTGATGATTTTTTCTAACTGATTGACTTGAATCATCCTTGCTCTCCTTTCTGACAAATCACCGCTCCAACAATCCCGATAATTATACTTGCTGGCAAGGACAAAGCCAAGTAGGTCATTACTTCTAATCCTTGACCAAACAAAATGCAGGAAGCATAGAGAAACACAAAGGCTATAGTGAAATAAGATATACCTGTTTGAACAAATGATTTCATACCATTCTCCTTACTAATTACTGACTGAATTTCTTTTACACACTCAGTATAACTTATCACCCACACCCCTACCAGAAGCCTTTGTCATGGACTGATATGACAAATGTCATATTATACTCAATGAAAATCAAAAGTAGCCTAGGAAACGAGGTCGAAGATAGAACTCTGTTACTATCTTGTTTCAAAGTAACAGGCTGAAAAGCTCCACCGGAGCTTTTCACTCATCAAGGCTCTTGACAACGGATAATGTTGATTTTCGAAGAGTATTAAATAATGCAGCAAAAAAGAGTCCTACTGGGGACCCTTCATCTATTTACAACTTAGGTGCTTGACCAAGTTCTGCCTGCAACATCCAAATATGTTTTTCAATACTAGCCTTAGCCACATTGAAAATATCGTTGGTTACACTGTCACCTTCTTCATCACTGACATCAAATCCCTTTTGGAAAAGAGCAGCCAGATAGCGGAACACCTCTACCACACGCGCCAATTGCTCTTCAATCGTTACAGTGTAATCACCAGGAACTTCCTTGAGCTGACTATTTTCACTAAACTCTTTAAGGGTAGAAAATGGTGCCCCACCTAAGGTGATTAAACGCTCACTCATCTCATCCAAATAGCCATCAATTTCTTCCATATATTCATCCATCTTTGGATGCCAAATCATAAAGCCACGACCACGCATATACCAATGAACTTGATGGAGGATAGAATGGGCTACTGATAAATCGGCCACCGCTTGATTCAAAACAGCCTTAGAATCAGCCAGTGATGGACGCGGGCTGAAAGACGCAATTTCTGCTGGAGATTGATAATATTTTTGTTTCATCATATATCACCCTTTCTTTTATTTATAATTATTATAAATAAAAGAAGAAAAAATTGCAAGAATTATCCCTCATCCTCCTCTGACCTATTGACAGACAAATTCCTTGCTATATTAACTTATATACGTTAGACTAGTAAGTAAGAATAGTATGTGATTTTCTTTTTAGAAAGTCATCGCCCCATCTGTATATATAAGGAGGGATTTTATGTCAGAAGAAAAATTTGACGCAAAACTAGAACAGCTATCTGGCTCTGCAAAAGAGGTAATTGGTAAGCTGACCGGCGACAAGGAAATCGAAGTTGAAGGACTTGTTGAGAAAGGAATTGGCAAAGCAAAAGAGCTAGTCGAAGATGCAAAAGATGGGCTTGAAGGTGCCATTAACGGCATCAAAAATGCTTTCGACAAAGAAGAGAAATAAGCAAAGAGTTCAATATAGGTAGGATTGCTCGTGCACTGTTTGATAATGAACATTACACTCAATTTGGTCTTTTACCTGTAGCCCGAACAAAAATATGCAAGAGAGGGGAACTCAGGCATTTACCTGTCGAGTCTGCCCTCTCTTTTCTTATGCCACGAAAGGAGAATCTATGAAAAAAATCGTTTTTGTCTGTCTTGGAAATATTTGTCGTAGCCCTATGGCTGAATTTGTCATGAAAGATTTGACAAATCAATTTCATATTGAAAGCCGTGCTACTTCAAACTGGGAACATGGTAATCCTATCTACCCTGGAACTCAGAAAATTTTCCAAAAGCACAATATTCCCTATGACCAAAATAAATCGTCACAGCAAATGAGCCAGACAGATTTCGAAGCATTTGATGTCATCATTGGTATGGACAGCAATAATATCCGAGATTTACAGAAAATGGCACCAGCACATGCCCAAAATAAGATTTTTCAATTCGCAGAAAAATCCGTGCCAGACCCTTGGTATACTGGAGATTTTGACGAAACCTACGAAATGGTAAAGAAAGGTTGCCAAGACTGGTTGGACAAGTTACAGGCATTTGACCAAGAATAAGATTTTTTGTGTAATATTTTTGTAATATTTGTAAAAAAATGGTAAACTATTTCTGACTGAACTGATAATTTCTTACTGTATTCTAGAAAGAACTGATTAGCGTCGGTCAAATCCTATGAAAGAGTAAAACGATGAAAGAGTTCAAATTACCTAGTATAAAATGGCATGATATAACAAGTCATTTCACCCGTCCAAAACTTGAAATCCTCTCCCTTATTATCATCCTCATCTGTGCCCTCTCTGTATTTACAGGACGAATTGCCAGCAAGCAAGTCATGACTTTCAATAATGGCGCCCTGCAGTACAACGGTTATGTGGTTGCAAATAAAATGAATGGTCAAGGAAAATTGACCTTTGATAATGGAGATATCTACGAAGGACAATTTACAAATGGAATTTTCCACGGTCAAGGAACCTACACATCTGCAAGTGGGTGGGTTTATACCGGGCAATTTAAAAACGGCTATGCCGATGGAAAAGGAAAATTGACCACCGAAGGACAAGCTACCTACGAAGGAACTTTTAAACAGGGGATTTATCAATATGAAAATTAAATGGTTATCCGTTATACGTGTGATTGGATTAGTCTTTGTCCTACTTTATCATTTCTTTATCAAATATTTCCCAGGTGGCTTTGTGGGGGTTGACCTCTTCTTTACCCTGTCTGGATATTTGACAACCGCCCTTTTGATTGATGAGTTTGCAAAACATAAAAAAATAGATATTGTCAGCTTTTTCAGAAGAAGGTCCTATCGGATTCTCCCCCCTCTGGTTTTAACGATTCTTTTGGTTCTTCCACTTGCTCTGCTTGTCCGCAATGATTTCATTGCCAATATCGGCAATCAGATAGCCGCTGCGCTCGGATTCATGACAAACTTCTTTGAAATTCTATCTGGTGGTAGTTACGAGAATCAATTTTCACCTCATCTATTTGTTCATACTTGGACTCTAGCCATAGAAGTTCAGTATTACCTTGTCTGGGCTGGTTTAGTTTGGTATCTGACTCGCATCTCAAAAAGTGTGGGGCAACTACGTGGATCAATTTTTCTAACATCTATAAGCCTCTTCTCGCTAAGTTTTTTAGCAATGTCTATCTCAAGTTTCTTTGTGGATAATTTCTCAACCATTTACTACTCGAGCTTCACACATACCTTCCCATTCTTCCTCGGAAGCATTCTCGCAACCATCGCTGGTATCGGAAATACAACAACTGCCTTCCAGCAACAAGTGAATACATTGAGTATCAAACAAGCTATAGGTCTGTTTCTTGGAGGACTAGGAGTAGAACTTCTTCTTCTCTTTACTCTTCAATTCAGTTCCATCTGGACCTATCTAATTGGTTTTCTTCTATCCAGTTTAGCTACAGTAACTATGATTTTTGCTGCTCGGGTACTTCACGAGAAAACCGAAGATGTCAAAGAACCTGCAATTATCCTCTTCTTTGCAAGTATTTCTTATGGCATCTACCTCTTCCATTGGCCCTTGCTCATTATCTTTACACAACTGACAAATGCCTCTATCGCTGCGGGATTATCCTTTGTTTTTTCTACTATCCTATCAACTATTTCCTTCTATATTCTAGAACCATATATTGCTGGTAAAGTAGGAAGTTTGTTTGGATTACCAATGGACTTGAAACCCTATAAAAAGTGGCTTCTTAGCGGCTTTGCTTGCTTGACTACAATTAGCTTAGGTATCTGTCTGTTTGCACCAAAATTAGGAAGTTTTGAACAAGAGAGCATGGTTAGCAATCTTTATCAAGCTCAGACCCAACTAAATACAACACGATCTGCTGCTGAAAATGCTAAAGCTACTAGTTTTGAAATTCAAAAAGGAGTTATTATCTTTGGCGATTCTGTTACTGTTCGCGCAAGTTCTGCCATACAGACCGCGCTACCAGATGCACAGATTGATGGAACTGTCAGCCGAAATCTCTCTGAAATTGCTAAATTGATAAGTCTTTATCAGCAAAATAATAGTTTGAAAGAGACTGTAGTTGTAGCCCTAGGTACAAATACTACGGATAATTATCAGGAACTACTAGACCAACTAGTCAAAGATTTTCCTAAAGGACGTCGCCTTATTTTTGTCACTCCTTACGATGGAAACTTCACTCCAAGCGAATCCATTTCCTATCAAACAGGTCAATACGAGAAAGAATTGGCTGAAAAATATGATTACATTTCCATTGCAGACTGGTATCAAGTTGCAAAGGATAATCCACCAATTTGGTACAATACCGACCTTGTTCATTTTAATCTTGAAAGTAATGGAGGCGAAGTCTTCGCCCAAACGATAAAAAATGCTGTCGAAGCCGTTGCTGATGGCCCAATCAAAAACTAGATTTATACATCATCATCCTCTGAGAATTTCTCGGAGGATTTTTGCACTATTTTCCGATAAGTCCAGTGCGAACTCTAAGAAACGGCGCTGTGCCTAAGCTCAGTCTCAATAAATCTTGCGAAATAAGCCACTTCTACAAAGGACGGCAGAGCGGAGTAACGATAATAGTAAAGATGACAAATTAAAACTCCTACCTTTTACAGTAGAAGTTGGTGTCAATTTGACTATTTTTGCTTACTTTGGAAACGCCATTCAAAGCGTTTCTGATCGTAAAATGGATACATCATTTGTAAAAGAGTGACGGCAAGTAGCCAACCGCCGATAATATCTGTCGGATAGTGAACCCCAATATAGATACGGGATACAGCTACCAGGACAGCAAGTAGAATCAACACGGCTTGTAGCACAAGTCTAGCTATGCCTTTCTTCATCCTCTGGTGAACAATAATAACAACTGCTCCTGCAATCATCATAGTTGATGCAGTATGCCAGCTAGGAAATGAATAACCGATGGTATCAATCAACCATTCAATACTTGGACGCGGACGTTGGTAGACATATTTCAGGGCTGTGGATGCCACACCCATCGCCGCAAAACTAGCAAGTAGGAAATAAGCTTCTATCTTCCATTTTTTATAGTAGTAAAAGATAGCAGCTAGAATCAAGGTAATAGCTAAAATAATAACCGTATTTCCTAAAACAGTAATAGAGGTCCAAAATTGACTGGCTCCACTTGGTAAATTTCCACGAATGGCAGACTGGACAGTCGAGTCAAAACCTGCTAGGGTAGTAGGATAAAATTTTACTACATAGCCCAATATCACAAAGGCCAGAGCAAAAAAAGATGCGTTTCGTAAATGGATTTGTTTATTCTTCATACAATATAGTTTACCTTATAAAGGTTAAACTTTCTTTAAAATAGGTTGGGCTGCTTTGTAACAGATATAAAATATTGCTGAAAGCACAATCCCTTGTAAAAGATTAAAAGGAAGTACCATCATCAAAAGATAGTTAGTCAGACCCAAGATTTCCTTAATATCAAAATTTGCAAAGGCTGCATAGACAGGCACCGCATAAACGTAATTTAATACCAGCATCACTGCTGTCGAACCAATTGTCGCAACAGAGGCTGCTTTTAAATAATTTTTTATCGCTTGGTCATTTTTCCAGAAATAAGCTACTGCTAAAATGAAAACTGACATAGCTGCAATATTCATCGGTAAGCCAATAATTGTCGATGGTCCCTGATTATTTAAAATCAGTTTGAGAAAAGTTCGTACCAAAAGGATAGCAAAACTAGACTTCAGATCTAGAATAAGCAGACCAAATAAAATCGGTACGAGAGAAAAATCCACTTCCAAGAAACTGGCTGTTGGAATCAGCGGAAATTTCAAATACATGAGCAGAAAGGATACTGCTGAGAGAATGGCGATAATCGTCATTTTGCGTGTGTTTGTCATAAGGTTCCTCCAATTTTTGAAAATTGAAGAAGCGTGGAAGAGCAGGCAAAAAGCCTCCACTTCGTCTTCTCCCATCCAGACTTTACTGTCGGTTGTGGAATTGCACCACATCAGCTTTCGCTCGCAGACTACCAACTGACTATTTTGTTCTAATACTGCGTTAGCTCATCTCGACATACATTCAGTATAGCCTTCGATTCGCTGCCTAGTCTTAAAACAGGATAGCCACGTTTTACACTGCCGGTCGGGAATTTCACCCTGCCCTGAAGACTATTTCATCATACCAAAAAAGCCTTGCATTTGCAAGAGCTTGGTAAGTTTTTACTATTTTAACTTGTCCCCATCATAGGTGTGAACCAAATCTAGACCAGCGAACTGTTGCTGCCGAAGAGCCTCATATACAATCATACACGCTGTATTAGAGACATTAAGACTACGCACATGTTCATCATTCATTGGAATACGGATAGCTTTCTCTGGATGTTCACGCATGAAATCTTCTGGCAAGCCCTTATCTTCACGGCCAAATAAGAAATAATGAATGTTCCCATCATTATAGTCTTCATCCGAATAGGTTTTATCAGCAAATTTAGATACTAAGTGAACACGTCCTTGTTTGCTGGCATAATCCATAAATTCTGCTAAATTGTCATAGAAGCGAACATCTAACTTATCCCAATAATCTAGTCCTGCACGTTTCATCTTACGGTCATCAATTGGAAATCCCATAGGCTTAATGATATGGAGAGGACTATTGGTTGCAGCACAAGTTCGAGCAATATTGCCTGTATTCTGTGGAATCTGTGGTTCAAATAAGACAATGTGGTTTTTGGCTGTTTCTTCTATATACTCTAATGTTTCAATATTCATAAGGACCTCTCTGGTGACATTTCATTAAATACGAATCCCCTTCGAAAATCAAATCCAAACCATGTCAGCTTCATTTTGCCGTATACCATGCTTGTTTTCTAGTTTCTTTTTTGATTTTCATTGAGTAAAAAGACTCGACTGTCTCCTATGGTAAGAAAGACAAAAAAATAGCCACACTGCCCGGAGTCAAGCTCAGCAAACAGCATGGTGAATGATGATTCATTCACTTAACTCACAACAGGTTTGAGTTAAATCAATGAAATCGTGATACTATTGTAGCTTAAAGAAGGCTGAAAATCAAGAGTTTTGCCCCATTTTTTTCAAATTTTCATAGAAAATCATAGAGGCTGGGCAAAAAAACCAACCTTGCTTCTCAGAGTGCGTGTCAACATCTGAGCGCAGTGGTTGATTGGCTTTAACAGTCCAGTGGACTCTTAATATTGAGGTAAACTTGTTTCGCCCTATCTCCAGCCTTCAAAGGTTCCCGAACCTTTGAAGCGAGTACTAAAAACAAACTAATACTCAATGAAAATCAAAAGTAGCCTAGAAAACGAAGTCGAAGATAGAACTCTGTTACTTTCTTATTTCAAGGTAACAGGCTGAAAACTTCCACTGGAGCTTTTCACTCATCAAGGCTCTTGACAACGGATAATTTTGATTTTCGAAGAGTATAAACAACTATAAATAACAAAAAGTAGGTTGCCCTACTTCTGCCTATTTCTTTTCAGACTAAACCTGTCCGGCACAGGATCTTCCCCATCTTCCACAAAGGGATGACAGCGACCAATTCGAGCCAACCCCATCAAAAAGCCCTTGAGTCCATGTTTTTGTAAGGCCTCAATCATATAAGCCGAACAAGTCGGACGGTAGCGACAAGAGGGCGGAAAAAGGGGAGAAATAAATTTCTGATAGAATCGGACCAAGCCGATCAAGAGTATAGTCATTATTTTTTAACTGGCTTAGTAACAGCCAGAGTATGTAACTTACTGATGTCTTTCTTGTTGAGCTTGCGGTATTCTCCTGGACGTAGGCCGGTCAAGTCAAGATTACCAAAGCGAGTACGAGACAGCTTATCTACCTGCAAACCGACAGCCTCAAACATCTTCTTAACCTGGTGGTTTCGACCTTCATGGATTGTTAATTCTACAACTGAGCGGTTCTTAACAGGGTCCACCTTGATAATCTCATACACCGCTGGCTTGGTTTTCTTACCATCAACGACAACACCACGGGTCAAGGGACGCAAGACTTCCTTGTTGGCAACCCCTTTGACACGCGCCAAGTAAACCTTATCAATCTCATTACGTGGGTGAATCATCTCATCTGTAAAATCACCGTCATTGGTCAAAATCAAGACCCCAGATGTATCCCAGTCCAAACGACCAACAGGATAAATCCGCTCCTTAACTGTTGGCAACAAGTCCACAACCGTCTTTCTTCCCTTGTCGTCTGACACACTAGAAATAACACCTCGTGGTTTATTGAGGAGATAGTAGACTTTCTCTTCGTTATAAATTGGTTGTCCCTCAACCTCTACCTTATCACCCGATTTGATAACTGTCCCTAGCTCACGAACAACCTGACCATTTACAGTAACTAGTCCTTGTTTGATTAGTTCTTCTGCCTTACGACGACTGGCAACTCCAGCATGGGCAATGTATTTATTAATTCTCATTTTCTAACTCATTTCTTTCTACGAATAGCTCTGTTTCTTCTTGAATCAAATCTATTTCAGACACATCAGGCAATTCTTCTAGACTATTAATTCCCATGTAATCCAGAAAATAATCCGTTGTCACATAGAGATTTGGTCTACCAAGAACCTCTTTCTTACCGTTCTCACGAATGAGGTCAAAGGCCTGTAATTTACTGATGGCACCGCTGGAATTGACTCCGCGAATATCATCAACTTCAATCCGAGTAATGGGTTGCTTATAGGCTACGATTGATAAGGTTTCCAAAAGAGCCCGTGACATAGTCTGATTGATTGGTGTTTTGGCATAGATTCGCAAAAGGTTTGCATATTCTTTTTTAGTAACCAACTTGTAGCGATTGGAAGACTCTAAGATGGCTAAGCCTGACGCTTTGTCTGCCATATATTTCTCACTAAGTTTCTCTAACTGCTGGCTGACAGCTGTCGGCTGCATTTCCAACATCTCTGCCAAATTTCGTAACGTCAAGCCATCCTCACCTGCCACAAAGAGCAGGACTTCGATTTCAGCTAAGCGATTCATCTTCACTCCTTACTAGATAAATATCTCCAAAAGTCTCTGTCTGTTCCAAGACGATTTCATGAACCTTGACCAATTCCAAAGTCGCAAGGAAGATCGTAATCATTTCATTGACATCTTGACTTTCTTGAAAAAGCTGACGGAGTTCAAGGCGTGGACCAGTCTCGAAACGACTGCGAACAAAGTCCATCATGTCTTCGATTTTATATTCATCACGGGCAATGGTCGCATGAGACTGACGGAGGCTTGCCTGTTTTTCAGCCATTACTTTAGAAAAAGCTAGGAAAATGTCAATGACGGTCTTATCCTTGGCTAACTGTACATCATCATAAATCAAATCTAATTTGGGTTTTGAAAAATAGTTCGCCCGTTCATCATGTTGCTCTCCTAATTTCTCACTGAGAAGCTTGAACTTGCGGTATTCTTCCAACTGGTCCAAGAGATCCATTTCAGGATCATCTTCGGGATCAATTTGCTCAACAACCTTCGGCAATAACCGACGACTTTTGATGACCATCAATTGACTAGCCATGAGCATATATTCTCCCGCCACCTCTAAACGCATGGCTTGCAAGGTAGCAATGTAGGCCAAATATTGCTCGATAACCTCTGTAATCGGAACCTCGTAAATATCTACTTGATACTTGGACACCAGGTGTAGCAGGAGATCAAGTGGCCCTTCAAAATCTTTTAATTTTATATCCATTATCTAAATTTTTCCAAACTCATGCTTGTTTTCAGTCCCAACTGCTTGGCGATTTGGTCCAAGGATTTTCCTTCATCTATCTGTTTTAGAATATACTGCTCCCGCAACTTTTGGGCTGTCCAATCAGGCTTGCCAATGGACTGGACAAATTCTGTCAGACGATTAAAAAACCATTGACGAGAATAGGTCTGTCCCTTCTTGTCAAAAACATAAATTCCTGTCAAATGCCCTTCCAAATAAACAAGTAATTCCTTGGGTAGAGTGAGCACACGCTTAGTCGTCCCTTTCTCAACTGTCAGAACTTGAAAATCCAGATTGACCTGCTGACTAGTCAGCTCTGCTATTTCACTAGGAGTCAGCCCTAGCAAGGCAATCAAAAGAGCAATCAGTTGCCCATCAAGCCAAGGACTTTCTTGAAAGAGGAGAGTTAAATCCTCACGCTCCAGCTTCTTTTTGACGCTGGCTGGACCTGACATCGTTTGCAATTTATAAAAACGATCCAGGAGATTATTTTCATAAAGAAAGTAGAGAAATTGATTGACCGCTGACATTTTTCTTTTCTGAGCAGCAGGTTTCAAGTCTAGAAGAGACTGCTGATAGACCAAAAGAGACTGTTGGCTAATCTCCCCCTTTGTTACTGTCACAAATTGCTGCAGGTCGTAGGTATAGGACTTTTGGCTGTTGACACTGACCTTTTTACTCTGGATAAAAGATTCAATAGCCTGCTTCATTTCTTGCCTTCTTTTGATGCTAGGGGGAAATTATGCAAGAGAGCATTGATTGCCTTTAAGATGGATTTTCGTGTAATGATTCCCATAAATTCTCTATTTTCCCCAAGAACGGGTAAGAAAGATTGATCTACTAGCTTGCGCATCACTTCTGTCAAATCATAATCCAGACCAACAGTCTCTTCATCTGTCTTTACAATCACAGAAATATCTCTGTTTAACTCATCATCCGATAGTTCATTTTCAGCTTGATATTTAATGATTTCCGTCAAGCCGATGGTGCCGAAGAAACGACCGTCTTCTGTTACCACAGGTACGCGTGAATAGGTCATGTGACTGAGTAACAGTTTTGCATGGTCAATATTATGCGTATCAATAATTACTGCCAATTTATCCGCTGGTGTCAAGAAAGTTTCTTCCTGGTCCAATAAAAAGGCTTCAAATTCTCTTGCAATCATCTTGAAATATCCTTTGTCAATGCTGGGTAAAGTTGGTGCTGTCGATTGTAGTAATCCACATGGAAGTGATCATCATAGATGGTCACAAGAGCATAGAGACATTCTCTGACCAAACCACGAGGTTGACTAACGGAGCCAGGATTGAGGAAGAGGGTCTTGCCACGCACTTCGGCATCAGGCACATGCAGATGCCCATACAAACAAATATCCGCATCAACTTCCTGAGCCCAATAATCCAACCGCTGCCAGCCGTAATTAATGCCATAAAGATGACCATGAGTCTGAGCAATAGTCACACCATCCAATTGAGTAATGAGCTGGTCAGGGTAACCACCAAAATAGTCGCAGTTTCCATTGACCACTTGAATGCCGTCCCACAAACTATCTTGACTATCCAGCTCCGAATCACCATTGTGAAAGATGGCATCGACCTTGCCAAGATAATGATGTTTAATATCCTCTACAATCTGTCTATCCCCATGAGAGTCGCTCATGACTAGGATTGTTTTGCTTGCTCCTGCCATACTGGAAATGCCTCCACTAATTTTTCTAGTGCTTGTGCACGGTGGGAAATCTTATTTTTTTCTTCTAAGGTCAATTCTGCCGAAGTCTTGCCTGTTTCGCCTACGAGGAAAAGTGGATCATATCCAAACCCATTTTCCCCACGGAGGTCCATACCGATAAAGCCTTCCCAGTCCGCTTCGACAACCAAACTCTCACGATTTGGAGCAGCCATAACTAGGGTACAATGGAATTGTGCCGAACGATCTTTCAGTTCAAATACCATGGCCAATTCGTGCAAGAGTTTGGCATTATTGAGCTCATCTGTGGCATCTGGACCTGAAAAACGTGCAGACCAAACTCCTGGCAAACCACCTAAAGCATCAACCTTCAAACCAGAATCATCTGCCAAGACCATCTTGCCTGTCAGCTCTGCTATGGTTTCAGCCTTGAGCCGTGCATTTTCCTCAAAGGTCATACCTGTTTCTGCTACATCTGGCAGGTCAGGATAATTGTTGAGGTTCTCGACCTGGTAGCCAAAGCGCTCAAAAAACTTACGGAATTCCTTGGTCTTACCTTCATTTTTAGTGGCAATCAAGATGGTATCTCCCACGCTTGCCAAGCCCTTGTCTTGACCGAAGAAATCTGCCGTGCTAACCCCTGCTTGGGGCAGATGAACCAAGAGAAGCTTGTCATTTTCTGTTACCAGAATAGCTCCTTGATGTTGGAGAACTTTGAACTGGCGATTGTTTAACTCATTCAAAATATCACAGGCAAATTGAAAGAGGGCAAATTCAGACTGAAGTTTGATCACTTCAATGTTGACACACTGGTTGAAATTCTCATCTTCAAAATTACCAGCAATCAGTTTGTCAAACAACTGACCAATCTGGTAAATTTCCTGCTCTCTTCCATTTTCTCCAAAGGAACCAAATAGGTTGGCAAAACTAGCCTTTCCGATAAACCAATTGTGTTCATCTCTGTATTCGTATATCTTGTCTGTCATAGTTCTACATGCTCCACATGAATATCAATGCCCATCCAGCTTTCAGCTATTTCTTTAAAAGCTGCCGGACTAGCTGTTGTGTAAAATCTGTGCTGAATATCCTTTTCGGTACGGCTGCGGTTGATTTGAAAATAATTTAATAAAACAGAAATATCCCGCGCACACTCTGCACCACTATCGATTAACTTGACCTCCTTGCCCATGGCATTCTGGATGATGGGGCGAAGCAGAGGATAATGGGTGCAACCCAAAACCAAGGTGTCCACTTTCCCAACGAGTGGTCGAAGTGTCTCATAAACAACCTTTTTGGCAAGACTGGATTGGTGGCTATTGGACTCAACCAGAGGGGCAAACTTGGGACAGGCTAGGCTGTCTACCTGCGTTTCCGGAGAAAGGGCCTGAATTTTTTCACGATAGATATCGGATTGAATAGTCATAGCCGTTCCTAAGACACCAACCTTACCAGTTTGCGTTGCCTTAATGGCAGCCGAAGCACCTGGTAAAATAACACCCAAAACAGGAATATCCAACTTTTCCTTGACTTCTTCCCAGGCTACCGCTGTTGCCGTATTGCAGGCAAAGACAATCATTTTTACATTTTTTGTCAAAAGAAAATTGACCAACTGCCACGTATATTCTCTGATTTGTTCTGCTGGACGGGGTCCATAAGGTGCCCGTGCCGAGTCCCCGATATAAACGATTTCTTCATGGGGAAGTTGGCGCATTAACTCACGCGCAACCGTTAATCCCCCCACACCTGAATCTAAAAAACCTATTGGTCGATTATCCATAATACTGAGAATAGCCAGAAAATCTGACTAGCCTTTCTTTTCTACTCAAAAAATGGGATCTGGGAATGAATATCCCAGTCCCAGTTTGATTATTTTTTCTTGCTTGCCACTTTTTGTTGGCTCTTGATTTGGCGAAGTACTTGTTGTACTTTTGCTTCGCTTGGTTTTTGCCCCATTTGGCTCATCATCAAACGCAAAGCATTTTCATCCAAAATTGGCTTGTCAGCAATGTAGTTTTCCACCTGTCTACGTGACAAGTAAATACCCAAGGCTACACCACCTGCAAATGCCAATACGATAAGTAAAATTGCTAAACCTAAGTTCATTTGTCAATCTCCTGACTCTTCTAAAAATAATTCATTCGGAATTGCCCTGCGACAATCTCTTAATGAATCTATTATACCAAATTCAGCAGGCTTTTCCAAGACTTACCTGTCAAATTCAAAACCGTAAATGGTCGCGAAATAGTCCTCTGGTGTTTCAGCACGACGAATCATACGTGCTGTGCCATCCTCCTGTAAAAGAATTTCAGAGGAACGCAGACGACCGTTGTAGTTGTAGCCCATGGAGAAGCCGTGGGCACCACTGTCATGAATGACCAAGGTGTCACCTACTTCTGCCCGTGGTAATTCACGGTTGACCGCAAACTTGTCGTTGTTTTCACAGAGGGAACCTGCCACATCCACCACTTCGATTGGGGCATCTGGGCGCGTGATGTTGGTGATATGGTGGTAGGCACCATAGAAAGCAGGACGCATGAGGTTGGCTGCCGATGCATCGACACCGATATAGGTCCGATAGGTTTCCTTACGATGAAGCACCTTTGTAATCAAGTGACCGTGTGGCGCCAACATAAAGCGACCCAATTCCGTAAAGATTTTGACATGTCCCATACCAGCTGGCGTGAGAATTTCCTCGTAAACCTTTCGAACACCCTCACCAATGACAGCAATGTCGTTTGGTTCTTGCTCAGGACGATAGTTGACCCCAATCCCACCTGATAGATTGATGAAGTCCAAGGTCACACCTGTTTCCTCACGAATTTCCAAGGCCAATTCAAAGAGTTGACGAGCTAAGACAGGATAGTAGTCATTGGTAACAGTATTTGAAGCCAGAAAAGCATGGATCCCAAACTGCTTTACACCCAGTTCTTTTAGCTCCTTATAGCCTTTCATGAGCTGGTCTTTGGTCATCCCAAATTTAGACTCTTCTGGATGGTCCATAATGTCCGTTCCCAGCGAGAAGACCCCACCTGGATTATAACGGAGGCAGACTGTTTCTGGGATACCAGCAACATTTTTCAAAAATTCAATATGTTCGTAAGCGTCTAGGTTGATAGTCGCCCCAACTTTTCTGGCATAGACAAATTCTTGCGCTTGGGTATCATTGGATGTAAACATGATGTCCTTAAAGCCCAATTTTTCACTCATCAGCACTTCTACATCCGTTGCACAGTCCACTCCACAGCCTTCTTCTTGAAGAATTTTTAAAATAGCTGGAGTCGGAGTCGCCTTGACCGCAAAATATTCCTTAAAGCCTTTGTTCCATGAAAAAGCTGCATTGAGGGCACGGGCCTTCTCACGAATGCCTTTTTCATCATACAAATGAAAAGGTGTCGGAAATTGCTTCGTAATGGTCTCTAAAACTTCTTTACTAACAAATGGTGTCTTGGTCATGTCGCTACCTCATCAAATATTTTTCCTATTATATCACAAATATGTGAGGAACTGTAGCTTTCAACTCCACCAAATACTTGCAAAATAAATTATGAGCGCTATAATGTGAATATCATTAAAAAAAGGAGTAATATATGTCAACATTAGATTTTGATTTTACAGAACGCTTGTATGCCAACTATCTAGCTAATCCAAGCCTACAGGCAACCGAAAATGCCGTGAGCCACAACGGACTTTTGAAATCCTTAGAAACACGCCAAAGCGCCATCGACAATGACTATGTCTTTTCAATCGACTTGACCAAGGACGCTGTTTCAAACCAAAAGGCTTCTGGACGTTGCTGGATGTTTGCTGCATTGAATACCTTCCGCCACAAGCTCATCTCAGACTTCAAGCTGGAGAATTTTGAGCTATCACAGGCCCATACCTTCTTTTGGGATAAATATGAAAAGTCCAACTGGTTCCTCGAACAAATCATCGCCACAGCTGACCAAGAAATTGGTAGTCGTAAGGTAAAATTCTTATTGGATACCCCGCAACAAGATGGCGGTCAATGGGATATGGTTGTTGCCTTATTTGAAAAATATGGTGTGGTACCGAAATCTGTCTATCCAGAATCTATCTCATCCAGTGCCAGCCGTGAGCTCAATCAGTACCTTAACAAATTGCTCCGTCAAGATGCACAAATCTTGCGAGACCTCCTTGCCAAAGGAGCTTCCTCGGAAGAAGTTCAAGTACAAAAAGAAAACTTGCTTCAAGAAATCTTTAACTTCCTAGCCGTCAACCTTGGACTCCCTCCACGCAGCTTTGATTTTGCATATAGAGATAAAGACAATGTCTATCACCGTGATACAAATGTAACACCTCAGGTATTCTACGAGAAATACGTTGGTTTGAAACTATCTGACTATGTCTCCATTATCAATGCTCCTACAACTGACAAACCCTACAATAAATCTTATACAGTCGAATTGTTGGGGAACGTTGTTGGCGCCCCTGCTGTCCGCTACCTCAATGTAGAAATGAACCGTTTTAAAGAACTGGCTATTGCCCAACTCAAAGCTGGTGAATCCGTTTGGTTTGGTTCCGATGTCGGTCAAAGTAGCAATCGTCAAACTGGTATTATGGCAACCAACACCTACGACTTCTCTTCAGGTCTGGGTATCCATTTCCATCAAGACAAGGCCGGAAGATTAGACTACTCCGAAAGTTTGATGACTCACGCTATGGTCTTAACTGGTGTTGATTTAGACGACAATGAGCAACCTCTCAAATGGAAAGTAGAAAACTCTTGGGGTGACAAGGTTGGTGACAAGGGATACTTCGTCGCATCAGATAGCTGGATGGACGAGTACACTTATCAGATTGTTGTCCGAAAAGAATTCCTCACACCAGAAGAACTAGCAGCTTATCAAGCTCAACCACAAGTCCTTGCCCCATGGGATCCAATGGGAGCTCTAGCATAACAAACGACATATAAAAAAAAAGAGGGCAACCCTCTTTTTTATATGTCATAATTAGTCTCTACTCAAACCACCAAAGATACGGAGTAAGTTGAGGAAGAGGTTGATGAAGTCAAGATAGAGCTGAAGCGCCATGGATACGACCCAACCTTGGCCAACATTACCACTAGTTTGTTCGAAAACATTGCGGATACGTTGATTGTCATAAGCAATCAAACCTGAGAATACCAAAACAGAAATGATAGACATCATAAAGCTTAGACCTGAGCTACGAAGGAAGATATTAATAACACTTGCAATAATAATTCCCCATAGAGCTGCACGCAATGCCTGAGCCATACCAGAAAGATCCTTCTTCGTTGTCATCCCAATTACAGCCATGATAGCAAACATGAGAGCCGCTGACACGAAGGCGAGTACAACTGTTTCGCTAGTATAGAACATCAAAATCATGCTGATGGTAATCCCGTTTGTTACTGAGTAGGCAAGAAACATTGGTAGAGCCATTGGACTATTTTTAGCTGCCATTGCTGAAGCAGAAACAACCAAGGCAATCTGACCAATCATAATCAGCATCATGATGATGGAACCTGCACTCAGCAGACTAAGCAATAAAGATTGAAAGACGGTCACAGCCAAGAAAGAAACTAGAGCTGACAGACCAATTCCCATGGCAACCACACCATAAATTTTACCGAAGAAACGGTTGAGGGCGGTATTATCCACCTGATTAATAATAAATGAATCGTTATTCATACTATTCTCCTTTAAATCATTTTATTGAAACCGAAAGACCTTACGATTTTTCCACTTGTGTTGTAAGGGCAGACTCCACTCTCTCACAGCCCAATACTTATCCACACATGTCACAATCCAGGATTCCTTGTAGCGAGGAGGAGCGATTGTCGCACCAAACATATGCTTCACAATGATGTCTTCTTCTAGTTTATTGAGTTGAATGAGTTTCTGAGCATTGCGTTTAGCAATTCGTGGATGAACCCAAGCATGGCTCTTGTTGAATTTGGTATCTCTCCAATCATAGAAGAATAAATCATGCAATAGACCACCACGGGCTGTTGACTTGGCATCCCAACCAAATTTTTTCGCAATCTTATAGCTTGTATAAGAGACATTGATGGAATGTTCCAAGCGCGTGGAGTAATAATGATGAGGGATTTTCCCCAATTTTTGCACCTTGGGTGTGGCAATCAAGTGCCCCACGTAATGCATGTATTCTTTATCTTGTTTATATGCAACCATTCGTTAACCTCGTTGGAATATTATACCACACTATAGTACACTTGGCTTAAATAAAGCTAAACAATAGAATGCCCGCCGCAATGGCTACATTGAGGCTTTCCGCCTGCCCTGGCATGGTAATATGGACAAGTTGATCCGCCTCATCGGCTACAAAAGTTGAAATTCCTTGACCTTCATTTCCCATGACCAAGGCAAAACTTGGATTTGGCGTAACTTCCTTATAGCCAACCGACTGACTAGAAAGGGTTGTTGCCAAGATTTGTATCTGATTGCTTTTTAAAGCAGAAAAAATAGCGGTCATCGGCATCCGATAAACTGGCAAGTGGAAATGACTCCCTTGCATGGAACGCAGAACTTTCATATTGTAAATATCTGCCGACTTATCCGATAGGAATACTCCATCAAAACCAGCTGCATCAGCTGTACGAATCATGGTACCAACATTTCCAGGGTCCTGCACATCCTCCAGAACCAAAAATTTTCCTGTTAAGACATCAGGTAAGGTCTGATTTGGTAAGGACAGTTGAGCTACTACCCCTTGTGGTGTCCGTGAGTCTGCCAAATCCTGCATAATATCTGAACTGACAACTGTTACATTGGATAAGCCAGCAACCCGATGAACATGTTCTTCTGATACCAAAATATGTTCAATAGGTACTTTGGCTGCCAAAGCCTCCTCCAACAAATGCCAACCTTCAATCAAATAAGAAGAAGTACGGTATTTTTTCTGTTGTAATTTCTTAACCTGCTTGACCAAATGATTGGCCTTTGAGCGAATGATCTCCATGAATGCCCCTTTTTCTTTTACTGCTCAGCAACCTCAATTTTCCAACGGCTAAATCAATTATCTTGATTTTTGAACAGTCTTACCCAACCATGATATAATAAAGTAAATGTCTTGTCAAAAGGAGAAACTTATGCGAAAGGTAAAAATGATTGCATCTGGTCGTGTGCAAGGAGTCGGCTTTCGTTGGTCTGTTCAATTTTTAGCTGTGGAAATAGGCGACATCTACGGCAGAGTTTGGAATAATGATGATGGAACTGTCACCATTTTAGCTCAGTCAGATAATGCTGAGAAGCTCAGCCATTTTATCCATGAAATTCGGAAAGGGCCTTCTCGTATGGCCAAAGTCACCTATCTCGATGTCACCCTAGCCAACTTCGAAGACTATAAGGATTTTCAGGTGGCTTATAGATAAAACTTGTATATTTTGAACAAAAAAAGTAAAATAGAATGTATCTTGTAAAAAAAGGAATGTATCATTTTGAAAAAGAATAAACGAATTTTATTAACAAGTCTAGCCCTGTCTACGCTAGTATTTCTATCAGGATGTGTGCAGACAAAGAACGGTGTTCCTACTGGTGAAGGTTGGGTCTACAACTTCCTTGTTGCCCCAATGGGAAACCTGATTAAATTCTTCGCAGAAAACCAAGGACTCGGTTTCGGTGTTGCTATCATTATCGTGACATTGATTGTTCGTCTCTTCATCATGCCACTAGGTATTTACCAATCTTGGAAATCAACCTATCAGTCTGAGAAAATGAATTACCTCAAACCAATTTTAGGTCCAATCCAAGAACGCATGAAAAATGCAAGTTCCCAAGAAGAGCAATTGGCTGCCCAACAGGAATACTTTGCTGCTCAAAAACAATATGGTGTCAGCGTGTTTGGTGGAATGGGCTGCCTTCCTATCTTGATTCAAATGCCATTCTTTACGGCACTCTTCTATGCAGCTCGTTACACGGAAGGAATCTCAGAAGCAACCTTCCTTGGCATTGATCTCGGTTCTGCAAGTCTCATTCTAACAGCTATTGCTGGTATCCTCTACTACGCTCAATCACTTCTGATGCAAGTCGGTATGGACGAAGAACAGAAGAAACAAATGAGAGCTGTGGCAATCATGAACCCATTGATGATTGTTATGTTCTCTTGGTCTTCACCTGCTGGTGTTACCCTCTACTGGGTAGTCGGTGGATTTATCGGTCTTGTTCAACAAGCTCTTACAAACTTCATCTTGAAACCACGTATCCGTGCTAAGGTTGAAGAAGAATTTAAAAATAATCCTCCAAAACCATATAAATCAACTATCAAGGATGTAACTCCTAAAGCATCCGCTATCATCGAAGAAAAAACGTCTAAGAAATCAAACCGTAACGCCGGTAAACAACGTTCTAGATAAAAAATCGCAACCATCTGTTTCAGATGGTTGTTTTCTTATATAGTTTTTTGTACTTGCTCCAACTATCTGAGAGATAGTTGGAGGTTGGAAATAGGGAGTGGGAAAGAGCTCAACCATTCATAGAAGAGTTCGTCAACAATTTTTCGTTTTAAGCTGTTGAGCTGAATCGAACTCTGTTCGCCTCAGTACTCGTCGAAGGAATAAAAGAGCCTACTAAACAACTATACGAAAAGAGAGAATCTTTCGACTCTCTCCACACCTTATTTCGTTTTTTCAACCTTCAAGATTTTTACATCATAGCTACCAGCAGGCGTTTCAATTGTTGCAACATCTCCTGTTTTTTTACCAATCAAAGCATGGCCAATTGGGCTTTCATTTGAAATCTTGTTTGCAAAGGCATCTGCACCTGCAGCACCAACGATATGATAGACTTCTTCCTCGGTCTCACCAACTTCTTGAACAGTCACAGTCTTACCAATTGCCACTTCATCCGCAGCAACTGCATCACTGTTTACGATTTCAGCATAGCGAATTTTTGTTTCGATTGTTGAGATTTGACCTTCAACAAATGCCTGTTCATCTTTAGCTGCTTCGTACTCAGAGTTCTCTGAAAGGTCTCCGTAAGAACGAGCAATTTTAATACGTTCAACAATTTCTGGTCGACGAACTAACTTTAGTTCCTCTAGTTCTTTTTCTAATTTTTCCTTTTCTTCCAAGGTCATTGGATATGTTTTTTCTGCCATTTGTCTTTCCTTTTCTTTTATTTTTCATGAAAACAAAATTATGTGGAAAACCACATAATTTTGTTGTAAAAATTTACTCATTATTAAGATGTGCATTTACATACTTAGCAACGTTTTGGTTATGTTCATCAATATTATTTGTAAAGTAAACATTTCCAGTTGTAACATCTGCTACAAAGTAAAGATAGTCTGTTGTGTTGGCATTAATCACTGCTTCGATAGCCGAAAGGCTTGGACTATCCACTGGTCCAGGCATCAATCCTGGTGTCCAATAAATGTTGTATGGTGACTCAATTGATGTATCAATCGCTACATCTTCTGCCAGAGTTGTTTCTTGACCAAGTTTACCCTGAGCATACAAGATGGCAATATTGGATTGTAGAGGCATTGCTGCATTCAAGCGGTTAGAGAAGACACTTGCAATGTTTCGACGATCTTCATCAGTAGAACCTTCTTTTTCAACCAAAGATGCCAAGGTAAGAACTTCATTTACAGTCAAATTCTTAGCAGTAATCGTTTCATAATATGGTTGTAAACGATTATCCATCGCGGCAATCATTTGCTCAACGAGCTCTTCGATAGTTGTTTCATCGCTGTATTCATAAACCGCTGGGAAGAGGTAACCTTCCAACTGATAAATAACTCCACTATCAGCAGCTGGTAGGCTGGCAAACAATTTTGGATAGGTAGCAACCATTCGATTAATAAAATCTTGGTTGGTTACAGTAGCCATAAACTGTTCTGCAGTAAATGGTGTTTTATCGTTCTTATCTTTTGTATTAGTATTGTCTGTAATAGCCTGAGCAATTTGTGTTAACGTATACCCTTCAACAATCAAAACCTTCCCTGCGGCTTCTTTTTGAGCTGTCGGAGTTCCGCTTTCTTGAAGTGCTTTGGCGATGTCATCCACAGACATATTTTGTTTCAAATTATAAAAACCACTTTGGAAATTATTATAACTCTTAATTTTAGAGTAGTAATTAAAAATAGTAGCATTCTTAATCAACTTGTTGTCAACTAAAATTTTACCAATTTCTAAAGTTGAAGATCCTTCTGGAATCTCTACCTGAATAGTTTCTGTAGCTTTTACATTAACTGGTTCCAGACTAGATTTTACCCACACATAACCAGTAACACCTGTCACTAGAACTGCCACTATAACAATTGACATGATAACAGAGACAATGTGTTTAGCGGCGTTATCTTGTTTTTTACGACGTTGCTTGCTTGTTCTGTGGGTTGTTCTTCTTCTGGGTTGTGTTTCCTGCATCTGCTTGTCTACTTCTGGAACAATAGCCGTTGTCTTTGGAGCAATAATAGTTTCCTCTAGTGAGATGATTTCTGTATCACCAGTCACAGCTGACACGTCTTCCGTTGGAAATTCCAAAAATGTATCTTCTAAAGGAGAATTTCCCGGAAGGACAGACTCTACTGGCTCAGAAACTGACGAGCTTGATGGTACTTCATCAAATCCTGCCGTATTAGCAGCCACAAGATTCCTTAATTTCTCCAAGTTTCGTTCAACAGTATCTTGTGGAACTGGACTTGAAACGACTTCTTTTTCAATCACAAAAGTCTCTGGAGTAGCCAAAGTTTCTGATGTTGGCTCTTCGATACTTTCCGTCATCACTTCTGATTCTTGCTGTTCTTCTGACAAGTATGAATCAGGGAAGGCAATCCCTTCTACTTTTACAATTTCAGTCTCTCTATGGGGGGCTTTTTCTTCGGCAAGACTAGGCTGGAGCTCGTTGATAACTTCATTACGCTTATCAACAAGAACATCCGCTGATTGTTCCGCCAAACGTTTCACCTTCAATTCTTCCAAATCTCGTAAAATTTGATCGCGGAAGCTTGAAGACTGCGTGTTTTTTTCATTCGTATCCTTTGTCACGCTGTTACTCCTTTCACACAGTTACTATACATTATATCTTAAAGGCTTATGAATTGCAAGAACTTCCCTTTCTACAAGGCTTTCCAGTACATATCACTCCACATTTGTCCTCCAAATTGCGACAAGGAGGGGCCAAAGTCTTCAAACTGGTTCATTTCATAGTAGCCAATCAAATACTCCTTACAGGTCAGGGAAACCCCTTCAAATCCTCCCGCTAAAGCCACTTCTTTTATGGCTGCCAACAAAAGAGTCCCCACTCCCTGTCCCTTATAGGTATCCGCTACGGATAGACTAGCAATAGCTAGGTGACTGCCTGTCGGCATGTCACTCTCTGTCAAGTAAAAAATATCGTCTGTAACAGTCTGCGAAACAGAAGGACAGGATAATAAATATCCTGCTATTTCCCCATCGTGTTCCATTATTAAACAGGTTTTACTCAAAGCATTCAGATAAATGGCGAGAACAGACTCAGCTATTTGTTCTTCTTTGGAAAAATTGGCATTTTCAATCAAAACAACTTGTTCTAAATCCGAAGGAGTAGCAAAACGAATTTCCATAATTTTCTCCCTTATATAGCGGAAAAACAGGGGCCATAGGCCTCCGTCTTTCTTTTTATTGGACGTTATTTGTAAGATTTGACAAGAGTCTTTCGAAGGAATATTCATAGGACTGAATATCACCAGCTCCCATAAATACATATACTGCATTGTCATGGTCTAAAAGCGGTGAAGTATTTTCAACTGTAACAAGTCCACCTTTTTTGTTGATTTTAGCCGCCAAATCTTCTACCTTAACCTGACCATTGTCTGTTTCACGCGCTGAACCATAAATTTGAGCAAGGTAAACTGCATCTGCTCCATTCAAAGCATCTGCGAACTCATCAAGAAGCGCAATGGTACGAGTGAATGTATGTGGTTGGAAGATGGCTACCAACTCCTTACTAGGATACTTCTGACGTGCCGCATCAATGGTTGCAATGATTTCCGTTGGATGGTGAGCAAAGTCATCAATGATAACAGTATCATTGACAATTTTCTCCGTAAAGCGACGTTTGACACCTCCGAACGTCTTCATGTGCTCTGCAACCAGTTGCAAATCAAATCCAGCAATATAAAGATTGGCAATAACAGCTGTTGCATTCATCACATTATGCTTACCAAAGGTTGGAATTTGGAATTCTCCCAACTCTTCTTCACCATGGCGAACTTTGAATTGTGAACCATTAGTAGAAGGCTTCAAGTCATAGGCAACAAAATCATTATTGTCTTCCAAGCCATAATAGTAGATTGGAGCATTTGCCGTGATACGACGAAGTTGCTCATCTTCACCAAAAACGAAGAGAGCTTTTTTTACTTGCTTCGCATAATCATTGAAAGCATTGAAAACATCCTCTAGACTAGTGAAATAATCTGGATGGTCAAAATCAATATTGGTAATGATGCTGTACTCAGGATGGTATGGGGCAAAGTGACGTTCGTATTCATCGGATTCGAACACAAAATACTGAGCATTTGCCGAACCGCGACCAGTACCATCACCAATCAGGAAGGAAGTATCTGTGATATTGCGCATAACATGTGCCAATAATCCCGTTGTAGAGGTCTTACCATGGGCACCAGCAACACCGAGGCTCGTAAAACCTTTCATAAATTCACCTAGAAATTCATGGTAGCGTTTGTAGGTATAGCCTTGGGCATCAGCATAAGCGATTTCCACATTGTTATCTGGACGAAAAGCATTACCAGCAATCAATTCAACATCTGCTGTAATATTTTTCTCATCAAATGGTAAAATCTGAATCCCAGCTTGTTCAAGCCCGCGTTGTGTAAAGTAGTATTTCTCTACATCACTACCTTGAACCTTATGCCCCATTTGATGCAACATAAGAGCAAGTGCGCTCATACCTGATCCCTTAATTCCGATAAAATGATAGGTTTTTGTCATGTTATTCCTCTTCTATATGTGTCAAATTCAATTCTTGTGCCACTTGGCGATCTCGTTGTTGTCTGCGCTCAGGATAATTGTAGACCTGACTCTTTCTTAAAAAGTCATACGAATTTTTCTTTATAACCTGTTCCTGTTCTCTATCTTCTTTCTTCAAAGAATAGACAGCTGGCATATCAGCGAGAATATAGTCTGTCTGACGTAGGTTGTCCGCCAAACGTGTCAACCGACCTGCCTTAGGTTCAGTTGTTGAAACGATAGGAGGTTTCACCACAACTTTAGCTGGTGCTGGTTTTTCATCTCTTAAGTAGGTTGCTGATCGTTTTTTCTTCAAGTCTTCTCTAGCCTGTTCACGAGCCAATTGCCCCTGTGTTTTCACTGGAGAAGGCTTCGTTTTAGTCAGTTGCTGAAGGCGTTCCTTGCGAGAATAATGGCTTGGCTTAGCTTCAAACAGAGGAGGCAGGAGCTCATCTTCCGTTTGTGCTACTGGTTTTGTCGACGCAACTCGCTGTGAATCGGTAGACCAGCTAAATTCCTTTTCTTGATAAGGTCCCCTGATATTGCTAATCAGGTCGCTCTCATCATATAAACTCATAATTGGATTTTCTCCAACTAGTACCTCATCATCTGCGACTAGTGGAAATCTTTTTTCATGTCTAATCATAAGTCATCCTTTCGAACCCTTATTATACCATACTTAGGCCTTATTTCCTAATTCTACGCTGAGTCAACTGATTCCGTATCACTCAATCCCTAAAATCTCGCGAATGTCCTCAACCGTCAAATTCGCTCGGCTTTCATTGCCATCAAGGACTGTTTTGACAAGGTTCTTTTTATTTTCTTGCAATTCTTGAATCTTCTCTTCGATTGTCCCTCTAGTAATCAGGCGATAGCATTCAACCTTTTCAGTCTGCCCCATGCGATGAGCCCGACTGATAGCCTGAGCTTCCACGGCAGGATTCCACCAAAGATCGACTAGGATGACTGTGTCTGCACCTGTCAAATTCAAGCCAACACCACCTGCTTTCAAGGAAATGAGAAAGGCATCTCGACTTCCTGCATTGAAGGCCTGTGTCATTTCTTGGCGTTGGTTAGCAGGGGTTGAACCAGTCAGAGTATAGGATGTCATCCCAATTTCTTTTAGCTGTTCTTCTATTTTTTCCAGCATATTTCTGAATTGGGAGAATATCAAGACCCTGTGTTCACCTTCTTTTAGCTGCAAGAGTAATTCTTTCAAACTATTAAGTTTGCCACTCTCACCACTAAACTCTTCCATGAAAAGGCTGGGTGTATCGCAGATTTGACGTAAGCGAGTAATTCCTGATAGGATTTCTATCTTGCTACGATTGATTTGAGCATCATCTGCGCCAGCTATTTGAGTCCGCATTTGTTGAAGCTGGGCTAGGTAGATAGCTTTTTGTTCATCTGTCAGTTCATTAAGTACATTGACTTCTATCAAATCAGGCAATTCCTGAAGAACGTCTTCCTTATGACGTCTGAGAACGAAGGGTTGAATGGTCCGCGCAATGTCCTTGGCTGCTAATTTACCGAAGTCTTGTTTGCCTGGCAATAAACCTGGTAAGACAATTTGGAAAATGGACCAGAGTTCCGTCAAATGGTTTTCAATCGGCGTACCTGAGAGGGCAAAGCAATTCCCAACCTCAAACTCACGCAGTAGCTGTGCAATCTTAGATTGGGCATTTTTCATGACCTGCGCCTCATCTAAAATGAGGTAGTCAAAGCGTTCCTGTCTATAGAGCGCGACATCCTGTCTGAAGGATGGATAGGAGGTAACTAAGACTTGGTGACCATTGGCAATGACCTCTTCACGCTGTTCCTTGTTTCCATGGACAACTGCCACATCTAAACTTGGAGCAAACCGCTTGCACTCATCTAACCAGTTATAAATCAAGCTGGACGGTGCCAATATTAAAACTTTGGAATCTTTTGTCATCCGACTGGACAGAAAGGCGATAGTTTGCAAGGTCTTTCCAAGCCCCATGTCGTCAGCTAAAATTCCACCAAAACCATACGTATCCAGCATAGTCAACCACTTAAGCCCTGTCTGCTGATAATCCCTAAGCGACGTTGTTACTTCCACATCAGGAAGCGGGAACAAATCTGGCTGAGCTAGATAGCTTGCCATTTCCTCAAATTCCTTGGAGAAACTGACTTGGTTGAATTGTGACAAGGATTGAGCCAATTGGTAACCGGCAAGAGCATGGACTTGTACCTGCCCCTCCTTACCATGACGGGCTCGCAGATAGACTAGGGTTTGACTGATTTTCTTGGTTTCCTCATCAAAAACAAATACCTTACCACTCGGGCTAGTATAGTGATCCTCTTGATTCAGCAAGGCTGTAATCGCCTGATCGATTTCAGATTGTTCAATACCTGATAAGTCAAACGAAATATCCAAAAGTGAGCCGTTACGTACAATTTCTAATTGAGGTTTGGCTTCAATATATAAAGCCTGGAGCCTTTCTGCTAGATGAACCTGCCCCATTTTTTGTAATATAGGCAATTGTTGTTGGAAAAATGGATAGAGCTCCTGCTGACTAAGAGCCGCTCTCTGGGCATGATATGTCCCCCTAAAGCCAGCTAGACGAATAGCCTGATAGACCCTCTCCAAATGTTGGAAATGGCTGGCAAAAGGCAGGAGAGCCAAATCCTCTTCACTCCTTACCTTCCGTCCATCAAAATCCAAAACCAATTGGAGTGATAAACTTTCATTTGCCTCCATCTGAATATGAAATTCTGGCTTGAAATCATGAATGATGAAGCGTTTAGGTGCCTTAACAGTCCCAATTGTCTGCAAATCCAGCAAGCTTAAAGCCAGACGATTTTGGTCAGGGAAATCCACCTGCACCTTTCTTAAACCTGATTCGGTTGGAACAAGTTCGGAAATTTGGTAAATCAGATGTTCTTGATGGCGATTGACACTATAAACCGTGCCATTTACTAAGAGATAGCGCCCATGAAAAAGTGGTCGGACTGGTTTTTCGTGAATAACCATTTCAATCATCTGCGTGTGAACGGTCACCTCAAAATGATAGAGCCCTTCCTCCCCTGTCAACGGAAGAACCATCAAGGAGGAATAGGACTGCTGTTGATAGGAAAAGTTAAAATGTTCTAGCTGATTTAACAGCTCCAACCCCTCCTCAAAATAGGCTTGTGGCAGACGAAAATGTCGTCCAAAATGAGTAAGAATGTCTGAATCTATACCAACTTTCTCTGGTACCAAGGCCCAGAGAAAATCCAGGAGAGCCTGACTTGGTTCATCAAAATTTTCATAAGTAACTTGCTCATAATAATTTTTACCTATCTGATAGTGACCGTTGGCTTTCACAATGCGCAAAAAAGCTCCGATGTCCCGCACAATGTACGAACGTGTATCTGGCAAGCGGGTAATTTTCAAGGTCCAATCTATCTGACGATCATAGGGCAATAAGCTCCCTTCAACTGATAACTGATACTTAAGCCCCAGTTCAGGTTCTGGCCGCAAAATTTCATCTAAAAAGAGACCGCCAAAATAAGTCCGACGGACGGTTTCCTTATGTTGTTCACCATCTTCTTTCAAAGACTGCTTCATATCCTTGCCTGAGGCGTCATTTTTTAAAAAATACTCCGTGGCAGCTAGGTGTTGACAGTAGCCCTTACTTTGAAATAACTGGCAACTACACTGTAAATCGCTATCTGCATCGCCGTAAGTGAAGCGCTCACCAGCAATATCCAGCACCATCTTTCCATTCTCACTATGAAGAACAGTCAGTTTTCCAGCCTCGTACAAATCAATTCCTTCTTGGCGAATCCGCCCTGGCATCATGCGACCCATTCTAACTCCTTTACCCTTCAACCAATCATCAGCTCTTCTGTAAAATGTATCTAAAATATTATCTTTTCATTATAGCATATTTTCAATTTGAATTGTTTAAATAGGTATCAAAAAAACACCAGCTGGTAAACTGGTGTCTCTAATGAATAGCTAAATAATAAATCGTTGCCTGCCACATTTTCAAGATTGTTTTTCTGCTTTTCCAAAGCCAAAATAGAGCAAATAGCAGGAAAACAACTGCCACTACTACGTTAATCAAGCCTTTTCCATCCAAGAAAAACTTGAAAAAGAAGACGGTCACACAAGTAAGTAAGGCAAGGAGTAAGATATGAATCAGAACTCCCAACCAACCTAGCCAATAGCGAAGGCCAAAAGGAGGGTGTTTCTTTTCATCGAAGTCTGCTAGACCAGTCAAAAACTCAACCAAGATTTCACCGATTATTTCCATATGGTCGGTCCCCCTATTTCATCTGCTGATAATACTTAGTCCGTCGAATTAAGGTTTTGATAGCCCTAGCCAGTAGAATCGTCAACACACTTGCTCCAAATACCAAGAAAAGAAAGATGCCAACCAAGAACCTGTCAAAATGGTTGAAAACCATGATGGATCCAGCTGCGTAGGTTACAAAATAAACCAAAAGAGTCACTAAAAATACCAATATACACGCAAAGACTCCAAACCAGTAACGAAGACCAAAGGGCTTGTACTGCTTATCTTCATAGTCTACTAGTAGAAGAACAGGAACTGTTAGAAATGCAAACAACATTAGAATGACATTGCCCGCTATCATGGAATCACCTCCAAGTCCATTCTAGCATATTTACGAATAGGTGCAAAGAGGGAGTGGGACAGAACTCGCAAATTGTTAAAAGAGTTCGTCTTCCCACCCCCGCACAGTTGATTAGGTCAGATTTGGAGTGTGAAACACGAACAAATCTGCCAATCAACCACTGCGCTGAGATGTTGACACGAACTCTGAGAAGCGTGGCTGGACTTTTTGCCCAGCCTTACTTCCGTTTCCGTGCAATCAGATGAATCGGTGTTCCTTCAAATACAAAGGCCTTGCGGATTTGATTTTCCAAGAAACGCATATAGGAGAAGTGCATGAGCTCTTCTTCGTTGACAAAGACCACAAAGGTCGGTGGCTTGGTCGCAACTTGTGTCGCGTAGAAAATCTTGAGACGTTTACCTTTATCAGTCGGTGTTGGATTGATGGCAATGGCATCCATGATGACATCGTTAAGCACAGCCGATGGAATGCGGGTATTCTGGCTTTCACTGATAGCCTTGATCATCTCAGGCAACTTGTGCAAGCGTTGCTTGGTCAAGGCTGATACAAAGATAATCGGTGCGTATGACAAATACTGGAATTGGTCACGAATATCGTCTTCCCACTGCTTCATGGTATGGTTGTCTTTTTCAAGCGTGTCCCACTTGTTGACTACGATAATCATTCCCTTACCAGCCTCATGGGCAAAACCAGCGATGCGTTTGTCGTACTCACGGATACCTTCTTCAGCATTGATAACCATCAATATGACATCCGAGCGTTCAATGGCACGCATGGCACGCATAACAGAGTATTTCTCGGTATTTTCATAGACCTTACCAGACTTGCGCATCCCTGCGGTATCAATCATGGTAAATTCTTGACCTTCTGGGTCTGTAAAGTGCGTATCAATAGCATCACGAGTCGTTCCAGCAACAGGCGACGCAATCACGCGCTCTTCCCCCAAAATAGCGTTAATCAAACTTGATTTACCAACGTTGGGACGACCAATCAAGCTGAACTTGATAATATCTGGATTTTCTTCTACTTCCTGAGCTGGTAGGTTTTCAATGATAGCGTCCAAGACATCCCCTGTTCCGATACCGTGTACAGAAGATACTGGATAAGGATCTCCAAGACCGAGTGAATAGAAATCGTAAATGTCATTCCGCATTTCAGGGTTATCAACTTTATTGACAACTAAAATAACTGGTTTGTTTGTCTTATAAAGGATACGCGATACATACTCGTCAGCATCCGTCACACCTTCTTTGCCAGATACGACAAAGACGATAACATCCGCTTCATCCATGGCAATCTCAGCCTGATGCTTGATTTGCTCCATGAAAGGTGCATCCACATCATCAATACCACCTGTATCAATCAGGGAAAACTTACGGTTGAGCCACTCACCAGTAGCATAAATACGGTCGCGGGTCACACCTTCAACGTCTTCTACGATAGAAATGCGTTCCCCCGCAATACGGTTAAATAAGGTTGATTTACCAACATTGGGACGTCCAACGATGGCGATAGTTGGTAGAGCCATAGCTCCTCCTCTTCTAGTTTACAATAATTTATTTTTTTCTAATACAGCCCTCGTTTCAGGCTGCTCTGGCTGACCAAACTGGGCAACCATACGCTCCGACCAGGTTTCTGTCTGACGGGCACCTGCATAGGCTGTCTGAACTTGATCGTAGGCTTGGATTACTTCCACGCCTTGCTCCACATATTCTTCCTGAAAGACAATGATTTCACTTGCCAAACGTGGTTTGACAGGATGGTTTTGGGCTGGTCGACCCAAGGCAATACAGAAAATGGGATAGGTATAATCTGGCAAGTTGAACAGCTCTGCTATTGCCAAGGCCTTATGGCGAATCATACCGATAAAGACGCCACCGTAACCTAAGCTTTCCGCTGCCAAGAGGGCGTTTTGCCCTGCTAGGCTCGCATCAACAGAAGAAATCAGGAGATTCTCTGTTCCTTTGGCATCAAAGTCTGAACCATGGAGTTGAGCCGCCTTGCTGGCACGATTATGGTCGCCCACAAAAACCAGAATAGCCTGAGCCTGTAAAATAGCTGGCTGGGGCACCAAATCATAGAGTGCTTGTTTTTTCTCCTCCAACTGCACCACAATGATGGAATAAGACTGGAAATTCTTCCAGCTAGACGCAGCTCGCCCAGCTGAAATAATAGCTTGCAAATGTTCCGCCTCAATAGGCTCCTCCGTAAAACGACGTACGGAAGTATGATTCAACATCAAATCAATGGTTTCATTCATCGGCGGTTATTTCCTTTCAAATGCAAATCGCGAGCCAGATAGCGAATCCGCTCCATAACCCGTTTGGCCTGCCAGGTCTCATCACCAGACTTACCAGATGCAAAATGCCGTTCCAAATCATCAAAGGAGAAATTGGACGTAAAGAAGGTCGGCAGATTTTCCTGCATACGGTATTGCAGAATGACCTGCAGGACATCGTCACGCACCCACGGACTATGTTGCTCCGCCCCAATGTCATCTAGCACCAATACCTGAGCCATCTTGATTTCATCAATTCGCTCCTTGACAGAACCATCCTTGATAGCATTTTTAATATCGACAACAAAGGTTGGATAGTGGAGCATGGTGGTTGATTGAAGATGGGTCTTGGACAACAAATTGGCTAAATAAGCCATCAAATAACTTTTTCCAATACCGAAGTTACCATAGATGTAAAGACCTTTTGGCTTTTCTTCAAAGCGTTTAACAAAATCTGCAATAGCCAGCATGACTTCCACACGATTTTCATCGCTCTTATCAATATCCGCCACGGTTACATTTTTCAAACTTGCCGGCATATTAATGAGCTGGATACGGTTCTTAATAGCTTCCAAACGACGGTATTCGACCAATTCTTCTGTCTCAAGATAAGAAACATCCGCGTAGCCCTCATTCATAACCAAAACTGGTTGATACCCCTTAGCAATATAGGATTCATCCTGTTTGACAAAGAGGTCCCGCTGACTGATATATTCCAAAAACTTTGAAATGGACAGAGTAATTTCCTGCTGGGTCAAACCTTCTTTTTTGATAAAAGCAGCGACTTCAGGATCACTCACTATCTCCTGATAGAGTTGCTGATAAGATTTTGGACTTGGATTGGTTGTTTGCGACAACCTGTCTTGTACTGATTTCATCAGCTACCTCCTTTGTTTTCCATTTCTTCTAATTCGCGATAAAGGGCAGCTAATCTAGCTTGACCTTCCTGCGTTTGTCCTTGCTGAACCTCTTCCTTACTCCACTCAGGCACATTGGTTTTCTGTGGCTGGCTCGGCTTGGTGACAGCTTGACCTGCCTTCAACTCTCTTAGGTAAAGAACAGCTGCCTCTGCACTGCCAATTCCCTTGTAGGAAAAATCATTGCCCAGCTTCATAGCGTATTTTTCATTCAGATTGGCTGAGTCCACCTTGTTAAAGGTATAGAGGACCAAGACATTGATAACTTCATCAAGCAAACCCAAATTGGCCAAATCCGTCAAGCATTTTCGCTCTGTTCCTGTCACAGCTGCCTTCCGTTGCTCCTTGATAAAGGACAAGAAGGTTAGGCTGGATTTTGATTTCGCTTCACGAACAATGGCTTGCTCCTGAGCAGTGAGGTTGGCGCTTTCTGTTGGCAATGACTGACGTGACTGCTGCAAGCGTTTGGTCGAGATCGTCTGTCCAATAGCTGTTGCTTTAGCCTGACGATAGGTTTCCAACCAGGTCCAGCCTGCCTGCTCTGCTATGTAACTAAGCGCAATAATATCCTCAGCTTCATCCTGAAAAAGAAGCTTATCCTTGGCCATCAAGGCCTTGAAGGCAGACCAGTCAAAATCATATTTCGGTTCAAAAACAACTGGAGCCTGCCCATCCATGGTAAAGACCTGAGAAAACGTTTTTGAGATATTCTGTTCCTGATTGGGTAGGTGAACAAGCAGATTCTCCATGCTCGACTCCCCAATCTTCCTCGCCAACAAGTTCTTATACAAGGGTTTCGCTAGAAAACTTTTTACGGTCAGAGGGGCTTGTAGCGCCAAACCTGTTAATTCTTCTGCACGATAGAGTTCTAGGAGCCCCATGGCAGTCAGAACATCCAGAGCCTTCTCCAAACGATTCATCCCAAAATCCATGTGATTGAGAATGACAGTCCATTTGTAACGGCCTTGCCCTTGATCGGCAAAACTATAAAAGTAATAATAAAGCGCTAATGCATCAAAACCGATAATCGGCTGGTAGCATTGGCTAAGACTGACAATATCAGGTGTAAACGGGCTGATTTTTATATAGGCAAATAAATCATTTGGTTTCATCTTTTTTTCCCGGTTTTACCTTACTTCCTTTGGAAATCATCTGCTTAAGCAAATTTTCTAGCTCTCCAACATCTTTGAAAGAACGATAAACCGATGCAAAACGCACATAGGTGATTTCATCCAATTCGACCAATTCTTCCATTACCAAATTCCCAATGACATCGGATTCTATTTCACTATCACCTTGTGCTCGAACCTTCTGTTCAATCCGATTCACCACTTCATCAATATCATCGGTTGACACAGGGCGCTTTTGAGCAGAACGAATAATCCCATTGAAAATCTTTTCACGTGAAAACTGCTCTCTAGTTCCGTCTTTTTTCACAACGACTAGAGTTTTCTCTTCAATCCGTTCATAGGTGGTAAAACGTTGACCACATTGGTCGCAGGAACGACGACGACGGATGGTATTGCCATCTTCAGCCTGACGACTATCAATGACACTTGATTTCAAACTCTGACATTTTGGACAACGCATACTCTTCTCCTACATAAACTTTATCACTTCAGTATAGCATAAAAATGACAAAAATAAAAGAAAGCGAGAATTACTCACTTTCTACCAATAATTCATCTTGCTTCTTCAATCGACTGGCAACCCATTCACGAACCAGGCGGTAGACAACCGCAAAAATTGGGGTAAAGAAGACCATACCAAGTAGGCCAAACAAATTACCACCAATCAAGGCTGCAGCCAGGGTAAATAGAGTCGGAAGACCAACTGATTGACCAACCACGCGCGGATAGATAACATTTCCTTCTATCAGCTGAATAATCTGGAAAAGGGCGATAGACCAGAGTGCCAAGAGCGGATTTTGTACCGCCACAAAGAGAGCACTAATCAAACACGCTGAAAAGGGACCGATATAAGGTACAAATGATAGGACCCCTGCCAAAATACCAGCCATGCTGGCATAAGGAATTCCTGAGAGCGAATAACTAACAAAGACAAGTGTCCCAATGATACACGCCTCAACAATCTGACTCATCAAGAATCGGTCATAGGTATCAACAATAACTTCTCCAATATAGTTCACTACTCTGACAGCCTTCTCTGGCAAGGTAGCCTGCAAGAACTTTCTCGTCATCGCCTGTAAGTGTTCCTTGCTCCCTAAAATCGCTAGAGTGAAGAAGAAAGCCATTATCAACGTCATAGTGTTCGAAAAAATCCCCGTCACATTGGACACCAAGCCAGATAAAATCGGTGTGACCAAACTTGAAATAAGTGTTAAATTCTTCAACTGATCCAAAAAGCTGGCAATCTGGTCTCCGATTTGTCCCGACAAAAGACCATTTGATTCAAGAAAATTAGTTAGGGCATTTACCGATTTTGGAATGGCTGTGCTACTAACCGAAACCAGTTCTGAAACAGTCGTCACCAATGTAGGAAGAACAATCACCACCAGTCCTGTCACAATTAAAGCAAATCCAATTAATACTCCAACAATTGCCAAAGACCGCTTGGATTTCTTTAAAAAAGAAATTTTTTCAAACTGATCTTCTAATTTTTTCATGGGAACATTGAGAATAAAGGCAAAAATAGCTCCAATAAAAAGCGAGTTCATACTGCCTAATAATTGTTGAATAGCCCCATAAATACTAGACCAGTTGAGAACAGCTAACAATGTCGCTCCAGATAAGAGTATCAATATGACTTTTTCTTTAAATGATGTATTCATAACTTTTCCATTCTTACTTATTGGCTATTATTTTATCACACGCTTATAGAAAAAGAAAGAGGGAAAGCTTCCCTCCTCTCTACTCTAAATCAATCGCGCATGGCATATCCGACACCACGAACTGTTTTTATATATGAATCTTGATGTGGCAAATCCAGTTTACCACGTAGATAGCGAATATATACATCGACGACATTGGTCTCAGAAGCCGCTTCATATTTCCAAACACGCTCAAGAAGTTGTTCTCGACTAACAGGCTCTGGACTGTTCATCAAGGTTGCAAGCAAATCATATTCCCGCCTTGTTAAATTAATTAACTCTTCTCCACGTGTCACTGTTCGATTTTGAAAATCAACCTTCAAATCACGATAGGCCGCATGCATGTGAACCTGTTTACAGTTATTGTCAATAAAATCACGACCACGAAAAATCGCAGAGATTTGCTCCACTAAATCACTGATGACAAAGGGCTTCACTACGTAGGAAACAGCATAAGAGAGGACTTCTTCCCCATATTGACTAACTTCTGTCGGCTCAACTACCACAATCATGACCGTGGCTGGTTTTATCGCTAATAGTTCTGTAGCCAATTCCTTGCTGGACATGTCTGAAAGCTGAAAACTCATCAGAATCAAGTCAAAATCCGTTTCATGTGCCAAGGACATAGCCTCTTTCCCTGTCGATGCATAATCAACAAGATAGTCTTTTTTCTGCAATTCCATGGAAACAAAATGCGAGAGATTGCGTTCTTTACCAGCAATCAAAATTTTCTTAGCCATTGTCCATCCTTTTCTATTCTTTCAAATGGTGTAGGAATCGTATTATGACTAGAAAGAAGGGCGCTTCCACGCCCATCTTTTCTATTTTGATTCGCTATACCAGTCGTAATGGAAGATTCCTTCTTTATCTTTACGGTTATAAGTGTGAGCACCAAAGTAGTCACGTTGTGCTTGAATCAAGTTCGCTGGCAAGTTTTCAGCACGGTAGCTATCGAAGTAGGTAATAGCTGCTGAGAATGTTGGTACAGGAACTCCTGCTTGAACTGCCAAGGCAACAACATCACGAACTGCCTGTTGATACTTAGCTGTTACATCAAGGAAGTACTCATCCAAGAGCAAGTTTGCCAAGTCTTCATCACGTCCGTAGGCATCTGTGATTTTTTGCAAGAAGCGAGCGCGGATGATACAACCTGCACGCCAGATTTTTGCGATTTCACCAAATGGCAAGTTCCAGTTGTTTTCTTTTGATGCTACGCGCAACTGTGCAAAACCTTGTGCATAAGACATGATTTTTGAGAAGTACAATGCTTGACGGATTTTTTCTACCAATTCAGCCTTGTCGCCTTCGTATGCAAACGGAGCTGGTTTTGGAAGGACCTTGCTTGCTGCCACACGCTCATCTTTGTAAGTTGAGATATAACGAGCAAATACAGATTCTGTAATCAATGACAGTGGCACACCCAAGTCAAGTGATGATTGACTTGTCCATTTACCAGTTCCCTTGTTACCAGCCGCATCCAAAATGTAATCAACGATTGGTCCATCTTGACCTTGATCGTCTTTACGTTTCAAAATATCTGCTGTGATTTCAATCAAGTAGCTATCCAATTCGCCTTTGTTCCACTCAGTAAAGATGTCAGCCATTTCATCCACTGACAAACCGAGCAAGTGTTGCATGAGGTCATAAGACTCCGCAATCAATTGCATGTCGCCATACTCGATACCGTTGTGTACCATTTTTACGTAGTGACCAGCTCCATCTGGACCGATATAAGTCACACATGGTGCTCCATCTTCTGGTGCTTTTGCTGAAATTTCTTCCAAGACATCTGCCACCAATTCGTAAGCTTCTTTCTGACCACCAGGCATGATAGATGGACCTTCAAGGGCTCCTTTTTCACCACCAGATACACCTGTACCGATGAAGTTAATACCTGAATTTGCCAATTCTTTTGAACGACGGATAGTGTCTTCGTAGAAAGTATTACCACCATCGATCAAGATGTCACCTTCATCCAAGTGCGGCAAAAGTGCTTGAATGGTTGCATCTGTACCAGGACCAGCTTGAACCATAAGCATGATGCGACGTGGTTTTTCGATAGATGCCACAAAGCTTTCCACATCGTAACTTGGTACCAAGTTTTTACCTGGGTTGCTTGCAACAACATCTTCTGTTTTATCAGCAGAGCGGTTGTAAATAGCTACTGCATAGCCACGTGATTCAACGTTAAGCGCAAGGTTGCGGCCCATAACGGCCATCCCTACAACACCAAAATTTGCTTTAGTCATTTGTTTACTCCTCTAATTTGTATCTCTTTTATTATACACCGAAAGCTTAAAATTGACAAGAATTTTCAGATAATTTAACTATCTTGCCAATCTGAGTTAGTCCTCATCCCCAAATAACCCTTGTAATTGGGCAAAAGGACTATTGGCCTCTTTTTTCTCTTGAGCTTTTTGTTGAAAATCTTCTTCAGTCATTAAAGCCCAAGCTTTACCAGATGGTAGTTCCTGTCCAGCTTCTTCTTCAGGTGTCAAGACTTTGATTGGTATAGCCAGTAAAATATTATCTGCTACACTCTCATCAAGGACAATGTGGTCATCTTCTACTACCAGTACCATATCCTCATCAATCAAATCTTGTTCTTTAAGAACTGCTTCATTGGCAACAAAGAGTTCATTGACGTTTTGGACCTCATGCAAAACAACTGGTTGCAGAGAACGACTGGATGCCAAGGTAATATCATAAGTCATCTGATAGTCCAAGAAAAAGAAACCTGATTCAAAACGGACATTTCCAGTGACTTGGACTGGCGACAAGCCTAGAACTTCACCATTTCGAGCTTGCAATTCTTCCTGTAAATCCAAGGTTTTATCAAAGGAGATTCCATCTGGATTTTTCTGAATATCGTAAATATGAAACATTGTATTCCCCTATTCAGCTAGTTCTGTGATGTAGTTATAGACTTCTTGTCCAGCAACTGCACCATTTCCTACTGCCGTCGCAATCTGACGCAGTTGATTTTGACGAATATCACCGATGGCATAGATGCCTGATTGAGTCGTTTCCATCTTTTCATTAGTGATAACCCAACCAGCTTCGTCTGTAATTCCTAGGTCCGCAACTGTATCAGTCATCGGATCCAGACCGACATAGATAAAGACACCTCCGAAATCAAGTTCACTGACTTCTTCAGTTTTCACATTTTTGATAACCACGCTTTGTACACGTAAGTCATCACCCTTGATTTCTTCGACTACGCTATCCCAGATGAAGTTAATTTTTTCATTGGCAAAAGCGCGGTCTTGGATGACTTTTTGAGCACGAAGCTGATCACGGCGGTGAACAATTGTCACAGACTCCGCAAATTGTGTTAAGAAGAGAGCTTCTTCGACCGCAGAATCTCCACCACCGACAACCAAGAGTTTTTGTCCACGGAAGAAGGCACCGTCACAGACTGCACAATATGAGACACCACGGCTATTGTAAGTATCCTCACCTGGAATACCTAACAAACGGTGTTTTGCCCCCATGGCTAGAACGACTGTCTTTGTCTCCAAAACACCATCCTCAGTAATCACTTTCTTAATTTGTCCTTCTTCCTCAATACGGACTAGGTTGCCAAAAATATGGTCCACACCGAATTTTTCCAAGGGTTCAAACATTTTTTCAGCCAAGGCTGGACCTGAAATATGGTCATAGCCTGGATAGTTTTCAATTTCCGCGGTATTGTTCATCTGACCACCATAAATACCACGTTCCAAAAGAGCTACCTTTAAATTGCTACGCCCTGCATAAAGAGCTGCAGTCATCCCCGCAGGACCCGCACCAATTACAACTGTATCGTACATATACTTTTTCCTTCTACGCTTTAAACATTAATAAGATTCCCACTACTCCAAAGGCTGCAATGGGAATTGTCATCACATTAATCATCAACAAATCAAACAAGAAATCTTGTCGTTCTTGCAAGGTTTTATCCACACCCTTTGTCGCACGCCAGATAAACCAGACCAGACTAGAAGTGATAATCAACAAGGAAGCTATTAACAATCCTTGTAAATAAAAACTTAGAATGTTTTGTAACATCTTTTTCCTCGATTACTTTAAAAGGTTTGACGCTTGGCTTTACGTTCTGCACGACCTTTTGCACGCGCTTCAACTCGCTTGGTCTTGCGACGTTTTTCATCAACAGCCCATTGAATTTTCTTCTTGTAGCCTGGTTTAACTTTTTTCTTTTTCTTCTTGACCAAGCCAATCATTTCCAAATCTAGTTTTTCACGAGATTTTTCACGGTTAGCACGGCGGTCACGGTCGTAGGTATCGACAAATTCGCCATTTTTCATTTCTTTTGGCAAGAATTTGATATTGAGTTTTTCTAGCTCTCGAATATCTGCATCATCGCTTGGCTGATAAAGGGTAATGGCAATGCCTGATAAACCATTACGGCCTGTGCGCCCTACACGGTGAACAAAGAAGGAAAGGTCTTGTGGAATAGCATCGTTGATGACATGGCTGACACCTTCAATGTCAATCCCACGTGCTGCCAAGTCTGTCGCTACAATGTATTGATAATCCAAGTTCTTCACCTGGTTCATGATCCGCTTGCGCTCACGTGGAGGAATATCCCCATGAATCTTTGCAACGCGTAGACCATTCGCCGTCAAATAGCTATGCAATTCATCTGCACGTGTCTTGGTATTGACGAAAATCATGGCCAAATATGGTTGCATGAGCTTGGTTACTTCCAAGATTTGAGCATTACGGTCACGCCCCTTGGTTGAAATCAGCCAGTTTTCAATGGTATCTGAAATGACCGTATGGGTCTTGATTTGTTCCATGACTGGATTGGATAAGTATTTTTTCAAAAACGGTTGGAGTTTCTGCGGAATGGTCGCTGAAAAGACCATAAATTGCAAGTCTTTTGGCAGGCTGCCAGCAATCTTATCGACTGTTTCTAAAAAGCCCATGTCCAAGGTCATATCTGCCTCATCAACCACAAAGGTTTTGGCCTTATGGATAGCCAGGTCACCTGATTTGACCAAATCATAGATACGCCCCGGTGTCCCGACAACAATGTGAGGCTGACCAGCTTGAAGCTTGTCAATTTGACGGTTCTTATCCGTACCGCCAACATAATTGGTCACACGAACTTCGATGTCCGAATGACTTGCCAACTGGCGTGCCGCTTGATAAATCTGAGTAGCTAATTCACGAGATGGGGCTGTAATAACAGCCTGAACTTGGTCCAATTCCTCATTTAATTTTTGGAAAATAGGGATCAAGAAGGTATGGGTCTTACCCGAACCTGTTTTTGATTCCCCTATCAAGTCTCGCCCTAACAAAACAACAGGAATCAATTTCTCCTGAACTTCTGTCGGCTGGACAAAGTTAATTTCTTTCAAAGCCTCCTGAATATAAGGCTTGAGTTTCATATCTGTAAATTTCATAGTTTCCTCTTTAGTTGTATTTCCCTCTATTATAGCACGATTTAGGTGGACAAGCAAAAAGGACGGATACCCGCCCTAATCAACTCTCGCTTGCTTCAGTAAATTCTGCCTCAATAATTCCAAGTTCCTTCTCTTCTTCCAAACTTGCTTTAAAGGCCTCAGTGAGTTCTAATTCGCCATCAAAATCACCATTTATTTTTTTCACAAATGTGTCTGCCAACATCCCTCCCATGGGCTGGAAGGTAAAATAGGTCAAACCTCCCGAAATCAGACCACCCAAAATAGGAACTGCATTGGCAATGGTCTTTTCAACAGTCTTTTTGGTAATTTTCACACCAATCACTGCGGCTACCTTTTTCACCAAGGGATACCAAGTTGTCTTGGTCAAAGCCTGCATAGCTACTTTTTTACCGATATTAGCTCCGACTGTCTTGGATACTTTATTGAGAAGAACTGCTGAACCACCTGCTCCAAACATGACACCAATGTAGGCAATAATGCGGATTTGAACCTCTTCTGAAATTTCCTTCCCTTCACCAACAAATAATTCATCTTCACCAAAAAGATAAGCGATTTGTTGCGACAAATTCAAGGCAAAACCAAAATACTGAGCTATATCAGCAGTACCTGCCGCCACCGCTGTAAATGGATTCCCCGGTAAACCAGCTGCGAAAGAAATCAAAGATGTTTTCGTAGTCATATCATTAATGATTTTTTCAGCTTCCTTACGCAAAGCTTTTGTAGTGAAGACCGCTGTTGGTCCATCCGCAATAATTTTATCTAGATAGGGACTATCTTTAAAACGAGTCTTCAAAAATTCTTCCCGATTGACTTTAACCATAGGAAGTTGACTAGCAGCTGTCATGGTTTGAATAACCACTCCATATAACTGTTCTTGATTGAATTGTTCCATTTTTATCCTCCACCAATTCTCTCTCTATTTTACCCCCCCCCCCCGACCATATTTGTCAAGGTAAAAAAACAGCATTTCTGCTGTTTCTGACATTTTATAGATAAAGAATAGCTAGGGTAATCAAGCTCATGATGAGACCGACTGACCAGAGGAAAAAATCAACTTTCCACTCGCTCCATTTTTCAGCTTTTCCGGTCAAACCTCCAAGCTCCAAATGGTGATGAAAAGGAGTCATACGGAAGATACGACGACCTTCTCCAAAGCGTTTTTTGGTGTATTTAAAATATGAAACTTGCAACATAACAGAGGACGTTTCAATGACATAGACCAGGCCGATAAGGAGGAGGGTCCATTCCTGACGGAGGGCAATTGAAATAGTTGCCAACATACCACCGAGAGCCAAGCTTCCCACATCCCCCATGAAAATCTTCGCTGGTTTACGGTTATAGACGAAGAAACCGAGCAAACCACCAATCATGGTTACACAGACCAGAAGAATATCAAATTTCTGCTCATTGTAAGCAATGACTGAGTAAGCTAACAAGCTGATAACAACTGAGATAGAAGCCAAACCATCAATGCCATCAGTCAAATTGACTGCATTAGAAAAACCGACTAACCAGAACAAAACAAATGGTAGATAGAGTACTCCTAAATTGATAATATGCCCAAAAACATTAAGTTCACCACCACCTGAACCTCGTACATGGACAAAGTAGAAAACTAGTCCACCCAAGATTTGCAAGGCTAGCTTTTGTTTGGGATTGAGTCCCTCATTGATTTTACGGAAAATTTTCAAGAAATCATCCAAAAATCCAACTAGTCCATAAAGGGCTAGTATGAAGAGAATGCCTAAGACACCACCAGTGAGCATTTGAAAACTAGCTGCAAAGATTAAAGTGACAAGAACAGAAACAACTAGAAATACAGTGCCTCCCATTGTAGGAGTTCCTGCCTTAAATTGATGTTGCTTCACATCCTCATGCATCTGCTGACCTTCGATGCGTTTGGCTTGATAAAAGGTAATAAAACGTGGTATCAGGATAACCGTTACTATAAAAGCAACTACTCCCGATAAAATTGTAAATTGCATATTAGTCTCCTAATGTAACTGTAATATTCTTAGTTTTGTTTAGCTTTGTACCAACTTCGACACTTTGATCAATAACTTTCGCCCCCTGACCTTCATAGGTCACTTCAATGCCGGTCCATTCAGCAATCAAGTCCATATTCTCTTTTGTAACAGCGTACAAATCCGGCATCTCTTCAAATTTGTTAGTTAGCAAGAGTACCTGTTGATTAGCTGATACTGCGGTCCCCTTCTCTACAGAAGCCTGCTTGATTTCAGAACCATTCCCCAGTATGACTGGTTGCACTAGATTTCGACGTAATTCTTCTGCTATTTCACCAGGTGCCTTACCGACAATATCTGGCAACTTATATTCCGTCTCATTTGTCAAGAGTGAGAGATTAGAGGCTGGCACATCTAAATTTAAATTATCTTTTAGTAGCATAGCTTCTTTCAAAGTCGGGCTTACAATAGTATTCCACGATAAGACACTCAATACTTCTGGTTGTCGAATCGTAACATACATGATAAATTCTGGATCTTCTGCGGGAATCATTGCTACAACTGAGTTAGTGTATGCATCCTTAATATAACCTTGACCATCCTCACTTGCGATTTCGGCTGAACCTGATTTCATCGCAATATCATAGCCTTCAACCTGAATAGCCGGTCCTTGTAAATCGTGAGAATATAAGGTACCAAAGACTGGGTCCGTTCCAACATTTATCATATACCCTAAGGTAGCATCTGCCGCCTGTTCAGAAACTGGATTTCCAACTTCTTCTTTTGAAGAAAGTCTAGCTGAATCTGTATTCGGATTATAAAGGGCTGAAATAAACTTCGGCTCCAACATAATTCCGTTATTTGCAATGGCTGAGAAGCTTCGAAGCATTTGAACTTGGTTAGCTGAAATACCTTGACCAAAAGTTGACATTGCGATTGTGACAATATTGTCTTCCGGAACTAAGCCGGGTGCTTCATCTCCCATTCCGAAACGCGTTGGATAGCCATAACGAAATTTAGCAAGATAATTTCGCCATTTTTCATCCCCCATTTCTTGTTGTAACAAAGTCATTCCGACGTTACTTGAGAGTGAAAAACCCTGAGCAAAATTTAACGTAACAGCTGATTGGCCAGCGTTTAAAGTCCAGTCATTGATTTTTGCGTCTGCAATTACGTATTCATTATTTGTGTAATATGCATTTGGATCAAATGTACCATTATCAATTGCAGAAGCTACTGTCAAAACCTTCATGGTTGATCCCGGCTCAAAGGCTTCTTGGTAAAGTAACGAACGCTCTAGCAAACCTTCCTCACCAAGACCTTCTTTAGTATCAGAATCATAACTTGGACGTTGCGTAGTAGCAAGAATTTCACCCGTTTTGGCCGATATCAACGTAGCATTCGCATACTTCCCTTTTGCAGTATCAAAGAAAGTAGTCATATTGGTTTCTAATGAGCGTTGCAAATCTGCTGAGATAGTTGTATATACATCTTGGCCATTTACAGTTTCTTGTTCTACATTTTCAGTACCTGGTAAAATCCGCCCCTGGCTATCTTTCTCATAAAGTACTTTACCATCTTGACCTGCCAAAATATCATTAAGGTAGTATTCCATACCGCTCACACCCTGTAAACTATGACTACCATCCTTGTTTTCAACCGGGTTAGCCAACCCCACGAAAATTGAAGCAAAATTTCCATTTGGATACATTCGTCCTGGACTGGCATTAAAGGCAATCCCCTTTATACCCGCGGTCTTCATCTCCTCTTGGATACTAGACATTGTACTGTAAGAAATATTCTTCCCTAGTGTACCAAAATAGACTTGTTTTAATTCTGGTTGATTTAATTGCTGATTGACATAGTCTGTCTCCATACCAAGGTACTTGTTTAGTATTTCTGCAACCTTGCTAAATTGTGTTGCTTCAACATACAAGACTTCTTTAAATTCTGAAACATAATCTGTGTCTATAATTGCATAGATTGTGTAGGTGGTAGAATCTTCTGCAATTGGAATTCCGGTTCGATCATAAATTGTACCACGTCTCGCTTGTACAGTCACTTCTTGTTGATGAACAGCATCTGCCCTCTCAGAAAGCGACACACCTGCTTTACTATCCGTTCCAATAATGAGCGCAAAATTACTCAAAAAAAGAAAAAAGATGAAAACCGTCAAGAGTAGTAGATTCTGCCCTACTTTCTGACGATTTTTTGTTGGAACATATCTTCTTCGTAAAACATACCTCAAAAGTCGATTGTTTCTTCTAGACATTACTCTGCTACTCCAATATTGTCATTATTAAATGTTAATCCTACTTTTTCAGCTATTTCCATTAATCGAGCAGATCTTGTTAGCTCATTTTTTGCCTGCTTTGAGTCATTCAGTTCTACTTGTTTTTGGTTAATGTCTTGATTCACTTTCGCCAAGTCTGATTGAACTTGCAAAAGTCTCGCCTGCATAAAAATAATACCAACAGCCAATGCCAGACCTGAAATTACAATACTAGAATAGAAGGCTCTTTCAACACGAGTAAATGTCTTGATTTTGTCACCAATTACTCGCATGGTTGCTTCTCTACGTTTCTCTTGTACCATAAATCCTTCTCCTATTTATGTACCTTCTTAGCTACACGCAATTTAGCTGAATGTGCTCTGTTATTAGCCTCCAACTCCTCCTGACTCGGCAAAATTGGTTTACGATTGACCAATTCAAGAGGTGCCTTCAAGTCTTCTGGGATAAAAGGCAAACCTTTTGGAACATCAATCGTACTGGCTTCCTTAAAGAGCTGTTTGGTCAAACGATCTTCTAAAGAATGGAAGGTAATGACGGAAATGCGCCCCCCCACTGCCAGTAAGTCAATAGCCTGTTGGATAGACTCATCCGCCGCGCCCAATTCATCATTGACTTCAATCCGAATGGCCTGGAAAATCTGCTTAGCAGGGTGCCCCTTCTTCTTAAGTTCCTTGGCTGGCTTGGCAGATTTGATCAGCTCTGCCAACTCAGTTGTGGTTTCAATGGGCTTGACAGCACGCGCCTGTTCAATCTTACGAGCAATCTGCTTGGAAAACTTATCCTCACCATATTTAAAGAAAATCCGCACCAAGTCGTGATAGTCATAGGAATTGACCACATCATAAGCCGTCAACTGACCCTCACGGTTCATCCGCATATCAAGAGGGGCATCCTGCTTATAGGAAAAACCGCGCTCCCGCTCATCCAACTGTGGACTGGACACACCTAGATCGTAACAAATCCCATCAATTTCTGTCACACCAAGTTCTGCCAAGCGGACCTTGAGGTTGCGGAAATTATCCTTGATAAAGGTAACTTGTCCCTTTTCAATGTAGGCTGCCAAGCGGATTTGGGCGTGGTCAATGGCCGTCTGATCCTGGTCGAAGGCATAAAGATGCCCACCATCTGTCAACTGACTGAGCAGGTACTCACTATGCCCTGCTCCACCCAGCGTTGCATCTACATAAATTCCATTTGGTTTGATGTCTAACATATCGACTGTCTCATGCAAGAGAACAGTTGTGTGATTAAATTCCTTGGTCATATCTTTTCTATTGTACCACAAATTAAAATAAAAAGTTGTTGCAAACTTTTTACAAAAAATATGTCAAATATAGTTGACAACTTATATGAACAGGTATATACTAACAGTAAAGAAACATGTCACATATAGTTGACATCAACAGGGATGTCCCCTCATTTTTTTACAACCAACTGTCGCATATAATTGACATCGCATCTAAGGATAGCTAGTCTATCCTCTCTCTTTACAATAGAATGTCGCATATATTTTACACGAAAGGAGAACCCATGAACCGTGTCAAAGATTATCGCCTACTGCTAGGGATTTCCCAGCTGGATCTTGCCAAAGCCATCGGCGTATCCAGGCAAACCATCAACATGATTGAAAACAACAAATACAACCCCTCGCTAGACCTCTGTATCAACCTAGCCAAAGCTTTACAGACCGATCTCAACAGCCTCTTTTGGAATGAATAGAAAGGAAAATATCATGAAAAAGAATACACGCAAAAACCTGATCTCTACCCTTATTTTTATCCTCCTCTTTGTCCTCCTTCAGCTTTGGGGCAATAGCAGAGCAGACAGCCTGCACACCATCAGCCAAGCAACATTCTGGGTGAAAGTACTGATTGCTGGAACTGTCTACTTCCTAGGATTATCTTACCTGCCACTCATTTTTCGTCGTAAGTAAATAGGAGTATCGTATGAAAAAGGAAACCTTTCAAGATAAATTAATCAAACGATTTTACGGTATCGCTGGTCCCCTAGATGAATACCGCAAGCAAGAAGCCTTCCGACTAGGCAATACCTGTTTTATCCTGCTCTTTTGGGGCACCATGGCTCTTACCCTACTGGCACTCGCTCTATCCAAACGCTACCCAGAAGTCGTTGCCTTTGGCTATCCCGTTTCTCTGCTCCTAAGCTATCTAGCAACCAGTAGCTACATCATGTATAAACTTCGCCACAGCCAAGTGGACAGTTTAGATGTAGAAGAACTGACTAGCAAGGAACAAAAGAAACTCAAGAGAGCCAGTATCAAATTCGCCCTCTATTTCACCTGTGGTATGTATATCTGGAACACTGGATTTGATGCCTGGATGGAGGGGCTCAATCCTCTCGATCACCTATTTGACCTCCGAAAATTCCTGTCAGCCTGTCTAGTCGGTGTTTTCATGGGCATTTACATTGAAATCACCCTGCGTAAACGCATGAAAAAAGCAGAACAACTAACTGTCAGCTCTGCTATTTCAAAAGAAGAACCCAAGTGGATCAAAAATATGATTAAACGTTTTTATGGTATCCGCGGTCCTTTAGATGAATACCGACGGACCGAGGCTGATGCTATCGGCGGACAGGCCTTTATCTACTACTTCTACTTCCTAGCTCTTGGAAATGCCATCGCCTACTTCCTAGCCTACCGCTATCCTCTGGAGGTGGCTACCTACTATCCAATGATCATTGCCTTCTTCAGTATTATCCTAATTGGTATCGTTAATATGCGTACCCTCCATGCTGACCTGCCTCAATATGACGTGGACGAACTGAGCCCTGAGGAAAGACAAGGACAGACCCTCAATCCACTCGTTTGGGGACTGGGAGTTGCACTGCTTTCGACAGTTTTTGCTGGAGTGGCAGACCTCTTTAGCCTCAATCTTCCCCTAATGGCCTCAATCTTGCACACAAAATCCCTCTTCTTCGGTGGCACGATGGGTATCTTTGCTAGCATTGCCCTGTCTGCCTTTGCCTATCTGCAAAAACTGGAAGCAGATACTGCCAAGAAAAAATAAGGAGCTGACACTATGGACAAACCTTTTACACCTAAACAAACCTGTCGCATTTTTGTCTTGTTTTATGGCCTCTTTTCTGCCTTCTTCATCTACTCTTACATGGTCAATGAGCCAATTAGCAGCGATTCGTTCTTGATTACGCTACCGACCATTCAGATCTTTAGATCCTATAAAACAACAGAGGAAAAACGCTACTTTCTCATTCAATCTGTCTTTGCACTGTTTGCCATGACCTTGACTTATTCTGTAGGCATTTGGCTAGGGCATGTCAAACCACTTGCCCTCATCCTTCCTGCTGGATTTGCTCTGGCTATTCTTTATCGGATTTATCTTAAAAAGGAGAAACCAGATAGACGTTGACAAACCGAAATTCATTTTCACTTTGATTGTTCTCTCCTATACAGCAATTTGTAGCATATATACATAACTACCTGACAGGGGACAATCCATCAATCCTTTTCTTACTATTCACTATACTTCCAATTTTAAATAGTGACTGGCAAACTACCCGTCCAGAATCAAATGTTGTCCAAAAAGCTATCTATCTTTATCATAAACCGCTGCTCTGGTTTCTCTTTGCAGGTTTTGCCCTAACTTTCTCCATTGGATTTTTCGCTGGGAAAATACAACCACTTCATGCTAGATTTTGGGGAATGTTAGCCATCCTACTCTTCTCTAGATAATTGAAAAAGTAATCTGTATCCAACATTTTACAAAGTAGGATTTTTTCTATAAAATAGATTGTATATGACATTCAAATCCATTCTCAAACAACTCAAACTATTTGATTATATCTTAATCGGATTTACCCTCATCTTATCCTTTCTTCCAGCAATTTTTACCTATACACATCTGACAACAGATACAAATGAGGTAAAAACGATTGCCTATGTCCGCATCAATGGTGAGGTAGTCGACCAATTTGAATTATCAAAGGACACTCCACATCAAGAAAAGACCTACTATCTCAATGAAGGGCAATACAACATCATTGAAGTTGATGGCGAACGCATTCGTGTTAAGGAAGACAATAGCCCAGACCAAATTGCCGTTATGACCAGCTGGATTAGTCAGCCAGGCGAATTATCCGTTTGCCTGCCACATAACCTGTTGATTGAAATCAAATCCGTCGGCGGAGAAAGCACTGATGAAGAAGAACTCATTTTACCACTATAACAAAGAAGACACAGCCTGATGAACGACTGTGTCTTTCATTTTTAGAAAATAAGGGCTAAAGCAAGTATCACCACATATAGCAACGCAAAGAGTACAAAACTCTTTACTGCCTCGATAAAGGTTTCCCGTTTGACTTGCTTTTTCAAAAATGTTTCTAGACTCTTATAGGCAGGCCAAACACCGATGAAACCGATCAGTGCCCAGATTGGTAAGAATCCAGTCAGACAGTAGATTATCCACAGCAACCATGGTAAACTTGCCAAGACAAAATACAATTTAAGAGCATTTTTCTTACCAATATAGTAAACCAGAGTATAACGATGGTTGCGAATATCTTCTTCTAAATCACAGGTATTGTTGGCCAACATGATATTGGCAATCAATGTTACCAAAGGAAGGGACATGAAAATAATTTCTATTATTTTTGTCCAAGAGAATTGCAAGGTCATCCACTGGCCGCTCACTTGGCTGGTCAGTAGCAAATCTGGTTGCTGAATAAATACAGCAAGAAAGAAAATCCCAAATCCCATGGTTACTCCAGAGAAAACTTCACCCAGTGGCATTCTCGAAAGCGGAATAGGTCCAAAGGTATAGAAGATGCCAATGAGGAAACAGAGAGCTCCCATCGGTAGGAGGAGCCAACTAGTCCGCCATACAAGGAGTAATGAAACCAGTAGAGAAAAAATAAGTAGGGCAAGGACGATTCCAATCATCTGACGAAAATCTAGGGAGAATTTTCCAATCACATTGCTTTCCTGACGATAGGTTTCATCCTTGGCCTTGTGGTAGTCCATGCTATTGTTGATGGCAGTTGTACACATGTCAAAGCTAAGGACGGCAATAATGAAGAGGAGAGTATTGAGCCAATTGAAAGCTTGATAGCGATACAGGCTCCATAAAATCCCCAGGATCATCGGAAAAACACTAGCTACCTTGGTCTTCATTTCAACAAATTCTAGAAATACAGGCAAACTGAGCCCTTTAGTTGATTTATTCATTAACAAGATGATACTCCTCATTCGTTAATTCAAAGCTTTCTTTCAAACCATCACTCAGATGAACGCCCTGCTCCTTATCGATGAAAACAGCTTCTACACCGTCAATCTGATTGATAAAGTCAAGACCTTTTTCCACACCTAGTAAGAAGAGAGTTGTGGAGAAGGCATCTCCTTGGATAGATGTTTTGGAAAAGACTGTCACACCTGAGATATCGTTTTCCACAGGATATCCAGTTTTGGGATCAAGGATATGGTGATATTTGACACCGTCCACCTCTAAGTAACGCTCATAAATACCTGAGGTAACAACCGAATCATGTGTCCCTGGCACAGAACCGACCGTTGATCCACGCACTTGGTCTGGGTCTTGAACTCCAACATTCCAACCATTTTGTGTCGTTGGCGAATCCCCCATAACCACTACATTCCCACCTAGATTGATGATAGCAGTCGTAATCCCTTTGCTGGCAAACAATTCCCTAACCTTATCTGCAATGTAACCTTTGGAAATGGCTCCTAATTCTAAGGTCATTCCTTCTTTGATAAAGACGGTCTTCTTCTCCTTATCTAAAGTAATGTCTTTATAATTGATAAATGGCAGAGCAGCTTTGATTTCTTCATCACTCGGCTTACGTGCATCCTCATCTCCAATTTTCCACAGATTGCTCACAGCTCCAATGGAAATGTCAAATAGCCCCTGACTTTCTTTACTCATGTCAATAGCTGTTTCAATCACTTCAAAGGTACGTTCATCAACCTTGACAGCTTCTTTTCCTGCTGCCTGATTGATACGGTAGACATCTGCCCCTTCCAAGTTTGTGGACAACAGACTTTCCATCTCCTTAATATAGGAGACAGCTTCATCCATCGCTTCTTCCTGATTTTCATGATAAATACTCAACTGCACTACTGTGTGAAGTAAGCTTTCACTACGAGTCAACGGAGTTTTCACAACAGATAAACTTTCGTTTTGTTTACCACCACAGGCAACAAGAAAAACCATCAGTAGGCCCACGAACAATAGACTTGCAATTTTTTTCACTGATTTTACCTTCCCCAAAAAATAAGAAGACACAGTAGCCAAACAAGTGCGACTGTGTCTTTTCTGTATAGACTTAATTAGTCAAGTTTTACAGTTTCTGTTTTTCCTTCAGCAGCTGCTGCAAGAAGGGCTTCTGTACTCTTCTTGAAGTCTTCAGAAGTATGAGTTGCACCTGATACAACTTCAACAGCTGAGAGTTCTTGTTTCTCAACCAAAGCTGCATTGAGTTGTTCAATTGCTTCACCGGCAGAAACTCCAGCTTTATCTTTCATTTTTTTGTTGTATTCTTCATTTGCTGATTTAAGACTTCCATCTTCTGCTTCGTAGTCAAATTTTGACTCACTAATTTTTCCATCTTTAACAGTCAATGTGTGAACAATTTTGTAGCCATAATCGTCTTTGCTTGACTCAGCTTTATAAGTACCATCTTTCAATACTACTGTTTCTTTAGTTGAAGACGAAGTTGAAGCAGATTCTTGTTTAGACCCGCAAGCTGCGAGTGCAAATACCGCACCAAGAACTACCAAACTTTTCAACACAACTTTAGTTGTTTTCATAACAATGCTCCTTTTGTTAAGTAAATAGTTTTATACTTATAATGATATACCTAATTAGAGAAAATGTCTAGTTATTTTTTAAAAATAATGACTAAAAACTATTGCCACCAAATTTTGCATAGACGCAGTCGATAACTGTGGTATTCTATCTACAAAATTCATCATTTTTTCCAAATAGCTAACAATCAGTTTCTCTGTTTTGGCAATAGCATGCGTTGCAAAAATCCTATCTGTAAGGATTTCCAACCCTTCTGCCGTAGGGGATTGAATATAAGCCCGCAATTGCTGCTGGATATACTTGTCTTCTCGCATGGCAAAAAGTAGCGGTGCAGTATAGATACCGTTTTGAATATCTTGCAATCTAGGTTTTCCTGATTCTGCTACATCCAGCTGATAGTCAATTAAGTCATCTCGTAGCTGAAATGCCATGCCAAGTGCTTGCCCAGACCGAAAAGCCATGCTACTGTCTTTCCTAGATTGGCCTGGTACAAAGCTCCCCAACTGACAGGCAAGTCCAAATAGAAAAGCTGTTTTTCCTTGAATTTGCTTGAGATAGGCTTTCATAGTCATATTGGCATCAAATTGATTGAGTAGCTGAGATAATTCCCCTCGAAGAATTGTTTCCATCAGCTTATCATTGCCCAAATCCAAATCATCACGTGATACTTCTAGCAAACGAAGCCCCTTTCCAAATAGTCGACTTGAATAGGCCAGAAGATAATCACCCGTGTAGATAGCGATTCGATTCGAAAATTGTTGATGAGCCGCCGTGACTCCCCGCCGTTTATCCGCGCCATCAATCACATCGTCATGAATAAGAGTCGCCAGATGCAGGACTTCTAAATGGGCAGCAAAATATAGCTTTGAACGGCTAATCTTTCCTTCCGTCATTTGTGCAAAGAGCAGACAGAGGCCAGCACGCAGGTATTTCCCTGGCGCCTCTACATATTCAACAATCTTCGCTGTAACTGCTGGATGCAGGACCATCATCTCAGATAAGATGATGGATTTTACCTCTTCAAGTCCCCTCTCAATCTCAGGATAGGTATTCCAAATTTGATGTACCACTAACTTTCTATATTTCCTTTATTTTTTATCCTTGATACGGTAAATATGCTTCGGCTTTCCATAAATCTTCTTGTCTAGGAAACGACCCAACCATGGCATAATCCAGTAATCTAGACCGAAGGCTCTACCCGCACCATTCATAAGAGAAATAGCTGCTGGGATGAACCAAATATTTACCCAGTAGAACATGCCTGACAGGCTGAACATAACTACCAAAGCAACGGTTGCAGCAGATACAATCCATACAAAGGCACCAGCAATCAAAGCCAGACCAATACCGATTTCTGCTACTGTCATAAATTTTTGCATAAAGAGTGCTACTTCTTGGTTTGGCATCATAAATTCCATGATAGTAGCAAACCAATCAGGCATTTTGTCCAAAACAGCCATCGGTGCTTCACCATAGGCATAGCTCAAACCAAAAATTGGTTCAGCTGCTTCTGCCGCAGCAGTTGCCGCTTGTGAGGCACTTGAAACCGCCTCAGCAGCAGATGCACCAGATACTGGATCAGCTAACCAAGGGAATGGGAAGACAACTTGATCCCCAAACCATGATGTTGTTCCAAATAGACCAAAGGCTTTCTTGATACCTTCGTAGAGCCATACTGAACCATAAAGGACACGCATTGGCACAGACCAGAGAAGATTTCCTTTGCCTGAAGTATGACCGCCAAAAATGTTTCGCTTATTCTGAATGTCAAAGAATTCATGACGAACATAAGAACCCATGTAGAAGAAACTACGGATGGTAAAGAAGTAGAGTAGGTTTACCATGTGTTTGACAGCCATTGCCATAAAGCCTGACATGTGGTATTTGTCCATCAAGAAGGCTACACCGTAGCGTGCTCCAATAGATACCATAAACCCATCATATTTACCTTTGTAGCTATGTTTTTCGCCACCTTTGATTGCTGCAATAATATTACTTGCCGCAGTATGACCTGTCTGTTCAGCTGCTTGTACAATCTGTGGAGTTGGTTTTCCTTCTGATTCTTCAAAGTAAACCAAGTCGCCAGCTACATAGACATTTTCCTTGCCTTTCGCTTCCATGAACTCATTGGCTATCAAACGACCTGCACGTGCTTTTTCAATACCAAATTCACTTGCGTCTGTATTGGCTTGAACACCAGCTGTCCAAATAGAGGTATAGGTAGGAATTTGACGACCTGATGAAAGTGTCAAGCTATCTTCTTGTACACTTGCTACACCATCGCCAAGAACCAATTCAACACCTTTTTTCTCAAGGTATTTGCGAGCCTTGACTTGCTCTTTTTCAGTAACCATAGCCAAGATATTTGGCGTTGCCTCAACAACCTTAAGTGAGAATTCTTTTGGATCCAACTTGAACTCACGCGCCAAAATTGGTACCCAGTCAATCAACTCACCGATCATCTCAATACCTGTGAAGCCAGCACCGATAACAGTAAAGGTTAAAAGAGCGCGACGTTTGGCTTCATCATGCTCACGCATGGCACGATAGCAAGCATCAATCATGTGGTCATGCAAACGTTCTGCTGCTTCGATAGACCAAAGTGTAAAACCGTGTTCTTTAACACCTTTCACACCAAAGTCATTAGCCTCACCACCCATTGCAAGGAGCAGGTAATCAAAATCCAGAGTTTGGTGTTCCGCAACTACTTGTTTCTTATCGTAGTCAATCTCAACAACCTTGTCTGTTACCAATTGAACCTTTGGATATTTTTTGAAGATACGTTGAAGGTCATACTTGATTGCATTGGCTTCTACACGCCCTGCCGCAACTTCATGCAACTCTGTCATATAGGTATGGAAAGAATTCTTATCAATCAAGGTAACTGTTACATCTTGATCCTTTTTAAAAGTTTTTCCTAGCAATCGAGCTGCTGCAATCCCCGCATAACCAGCACCGACAATCACAATATTTTTCGTCACAATGTTTCCTCCTTGTGAAAACCAAAACAAATTATATGCTTCCATTATAACGCATTCCAAGATAGTTGACAAGCAAATTTCAATAATTAGTAATATATGGCAGACAAAACTTGCCATAGTGAACAAAAACAAGTATGATAGTAAAATAGATAATCGACTAGAAAGAGTTTTTTCTCTACACCCATGAATTCTAAACGTCAAACACTTAACTTTATTACGATGCTGGCAGCTCAGGCAGTTGTCATTTCTTTGATTGAACGACTCATCACCCCCCCATTTGCTTTTGCTCCCGGTGCCAAGCTAGGACTGGGAAATTTGATTAGCTTAATTGCTATCTTTACCCTCCCTACAAAGGATAGCCTAAAGGTTGTCGCACTACGCTTGCTCATCTCAACCTTTCTGGGAGGCACCTTTTCAACCTTCCTCTATGGCTTTGCCGGAACTACTTTGAGTTATGTAGGAATGCTCTCTGCCAAGCAGCTCGGTCCAAAACGTGTCAGTCCTATTGGAATTTCTATTCTGGGTGGGATGTTGCACAATCTTGGTCAGCTTCTTGTTTTTGCTACCATCGCCCGTTCTTTCTATGTACTGAACTACCTGCCAATCCTCGCTTTTACAGGAATTTTATCAGGCTTATTGGTCGGACTGGCTGCTACCTACCTCCTCCAAAAGGTCGGACCTTTACGTCACTATCATCAACAAGTCTTAGCAGAATGGAAATAAATCTCCCTAGGTCAACTAAGGAGATTCTTTTTACGGTCCGCACCACTTTTTCATTACCCATAATAATTTCCCCATAATCCTGGTGTCATAAATAAAATGAGCCACCTCATATAAACACCACTTATAAAATCCATGGTAATAAAAAATAATGAAGCTTTCAAGTAAGAGAAAAAATAAGGTTCTTTGCGTGTTTTAGTCGTACATTTTCTTTCTTTTGTGCTACAATATCTTCATCTTTTATTTTTTTGAGAAAGGTAGAATTATGTCACCATTTAGGATTAAACTTTCTCCCAGTCAGCGAATCATTATCAGTTTCTTATTCGTGATTCTGACTGGATCAACTTTACTAAGTCTTCCCATCTCACAAATTAGCACCTCTACAGCAAGTTATTGGGATCATCTCTTCACATCTGTCTCCATGGTTTGTGTGACAGGGCTATTTACCAAAGCCGTTGCTGAAACCTATTCTATTTTTGGACAGATTATCTGTATGATGCTAATCCAAATTGGTGGTTTGAGCTTGATAGGATTCATCGGTCTCTTCGCTTTACGCGGTGGTCGTAAAATGAACTTCATCAATATGGCGACCTTACAAGAGGCTCTAAACCGATCTGACACAAAATATTTTCGTAACTTCCTCAAATCAGCTTTTGGTTTTACCTTGGCGGTCGAAGCCTTTGGAGCCCTCTTACTGTCCTTTCATTTTGTACCTGAATTTGGATGGGCAAGAGGTTTATTTACCTCGATTTTCGTAGCTATATCAGCCTTTTGTAATGCTGGTTTTGATAATTTTGGCGCAACTAGCATCATGCGTTATGTGGATAATCCTCTAATCAACATAACATTAGCCAGTCTCATTATTATGGGAGGTCTTGGATTCTCGGTTTGGTTTGACCTTCAAACTCAAATCGGGCAAAAACGTAGCCTACGAAAACTAGGATTCCATACAAAGATTGTTCTAGGGCTAACAGCCATTATACTGACCCTCGGAACTCTGACAACCTTACTCACCGAATGGAACAACCCTTCTACTATCGGGCAACTATCATTTGGCCATAAATTATTAGCCAGCTTTTTCCAGACGGTCACCATGCGAACCGCTGGTTTTGCCAGTATCGACTATACGAAGGCTGAACCGATTACCCTCTTACTCTATATCTTTCAGATGATGCTTGGCGGAGCCCCAGGTGGAACAGCTGGCGGTATTAAAATAACCGCCTTCCTAACCTTAGTGCTCTATGCTCGTAGCGAGATTCTCGGTCTCCCTCATACCAACTTTATGGGTCGAACCATCGATAACCTCAGCATCCGCAAAGCTTTTGCGACATTCTCAGTCTTCCTTCTCATGTTCATCATCGGACTCTTCGCACTTGCCCTAACAGATGATCGACAACCACTCCTATTTTTAATGTTCGAGGTCATGTCAGCACTAGCTACTGTAGGTGTTACGGCCAATCTGACTCCAAGTCTAACTATGGCCGGTCAAGCAGTCATTATGGCACTCATGTTCTTCGGCCGTATCGGTCCACTTTCTATTCTCGCAAGCCTTTCTGTTCGAAAATTATCTAAAACTGAAAGTCTTCAATACGCAAAATCATCTATGCTTGTTTAAAAGGAGAAATCATGCCAAACTATACTATCGGAATTCTCGGTCTGGGAGTTTTTGGTACTACCATTGCAAAAACATTACACAATTACGATTGCAATATCATTGCTATCGATAATCATGAGCAACGTATCAATCATCTAGAACCTATTCTCACGCGCGGTATTGTCGGAGACATCACCGACCGCTCGCTCCTACGTGCCGCAGGAATCGGTAACTGCGATGCTGTTGTTGTAGCTACTGGCGAAAACTTGGAATCCAGTGTTCTTGCCGTTATGCATAGCAAGGTCCTAGGTGTCCCTATGGTCATTGTCAAAGTCAAAGGAACAACTGCGAAAGAAGTCCTTCTTCGTGTCGGTGCCGATAAGGTTATTTCTCCCGAACGCGAAACTGGTATTTCCCTAGCGAAACAATTACTCCACCGCGACACAACCAGCCTCTTTGAGCTCGAAGGCAATGTTTCCATTGTCGAGTTTCACCCGCCAGTAAAATGGATTGGCAAAACACTTGGCGAATTAAAACTCCGCCAACATTATAAACTCAATATTATCGGTTACCGAAGTGGCGAAAATCAGGAATTAAACATCCAACTGACTCCTGACTATGTCTTCAAATCTGACGAACTCATCTTAGCAGTAACAGACCATAATACTGTCGATCATTTTGAAGAGCTGACAAATTAAATAACAAATTTACGCCCTATACTCCGTTTTCAGGAGAAATATTTTATCCCTAGAAAGCCTACTAGACTATCATTTATCTAGTGGGCTTATCATCTGTCAAAAGGAGACGTTATGAATGATTTAACCAAAGGAAAGCCGATTGCGGTCATCTTACAATTCGCTATTCCCTTGTTGATTGGATCTTTTTTTCAACTGGCCTATAATTTTGCTGATTCCATGATTGTGGGGCATACTTTGGGAAAAGATGCCTTTGCAAGTGTCGGTTCGACAGCCAGCCTGATTTTTTTAATCATCGGTTTTGCCCAAGGTGTTACCAATGGATTAACCATTATTTCTGCCCAACGCTTTGGAGCTGGCGACTTAGAGGGGCTTAAAAAATCTTTTGTCCACGGACTCTTCTACGCTTCCCTCATCAGCCTTTTACTAACAGTCTCAGCCTTAGCTTTTTTGAAACCTATCTTGGTCTTAATGCAAACGCCTGTGAGTATCATCGACCACTCCCATGCCTTTCTAACGGTCATGTTTGGAGGATTGACCTTTACTATTTTTTATAATTTCCTGTCTTCAGCCCTACGCAGTCTCGGAAACTCTAAAACACCTCTACTGGCTCTAGTTATCGCTTGTTTTATCAATATCGGTCTGGATTTTTTCTTTATCTTAGTCATGGACTGGGGCGTTTTCGGAGCTGGCTTTGCAACTATCCTTGCCCAAGCCTGTTCGGTCCTCTTTCTTATTTTTTACATTGTCCACAAGGTACCTCACTATCATATTGGACTAGCTGATTTAAAATTGGATAGAGATAATCTCAAGAAACATGCCCAGCTTGCTTTTCCAATGGGATTTCAAGCCAGTATTATCGCCATCGGAGCCATGACCTTGCAATTTATGGTCAACCAACTAGGAACAGACGCCATCGCCGCCCAGGCCATTGCCCTTCGTACTGACCAGTTGGCTATGCTACCCATGGTCAATCTGGGCTTGGCTATCGCAACCTTTACTGCTCAGAACTACGGTGCCAAGCTCTATGACCGTATTCGAGAAGGGGTACGCCACTCATTACTCCTCAGCATTGCTTGGGCCATTGTATTTGCGGTCATTCTCATCTTGGGCAATCGTTTCTTTTCTGGTCTCTTTCTGCCAAATGCCAGTCAAACAGTGCTGGACTTGGCTCTTGTTTACTACATCATTAACGGCTCTTGTTACTGGATTGTTGCTTCCCTCTTTATTCTTCGTAGCTTTATTCAGGGACTTGGCAAGGGCTTTATCCCAACACTAGCAGGCTTTGGGGAATTGATTTTCCGAGCAGCAGTCGCCATCATCGGTATGCAGTATTTCGGCTTTTATGGGACCGCCGCCGCTAACCCCGCCGCCTGGATTGGCAGTATCATCGTCCTGATTCCAAGTTCCATCATCTTTATGAAAAAGTTAAAAGCTGGACAAACCATTTAGAAAAGAAAACGCATGAAACTCTCATGCGTTTTTAAAATAATATTTTTGTAGAAATTGAATAAGCATAGCTTGCCAAAGAAGGACATAGCTGATACCTAAGAGGATCGCCAGGCCTCTATGCCAATTCACATCTGGAATGAAACTGAACAAAATGGAGAAAAGTAGAATGGTTACTACCATAATCTTGTCCCACTTAGATCCCCACGGTAAATACTCTGACAGTGATTTTTCAGGATGCTTTTTGACTTCTTGATGTAGGGAATAGCTTAGGCCCAGACCAACTCCTGTTGCCCCAACAAGATATGAAAAGTAGATATAGGGTAGGAAGAAAATCGTACTAAATGCAAATGCGATGTAGGTAAGAAACAAGAGAAAATAGAGTAGTTTTTTCATGACCAAGCCCTCCTGAGCCTATTTATCTATATCTATTTTATCATTTATAAATCAAATGAACAAGTAAATACATATTCTCAAAAGCACAAAAAAAGACTAGAAAACCTAGTCTTTTACTTGTTTTTTTAGTAACGTAAGTTTAGGAATTGGGATCATCCAAACTGCGGCCATGCAAGCCCTTTTCACGTTGGATTTGACGGAGTTTCTCTGGCGTCACGTCATTACCATCTTCATCAACCAGTTTAATCCCCTCAATATGATGACGGATTGCTCGACGATACCCCTCAATATATTCTTCCCTGAGCTGAGCCTGTTCAACTTTTTCCTCTGGTGTCAAGGTACCAGCTTTTTTCTTTTTAGCCAATTCATTGATCCGATCGATTTTTGCTTGTTCCATGTCTGCCTCCTACTTACTATTCAAGAGATTGAAGACCGCCACAGCACTTGCCTTATCCGCCAAGGCTTTCAGTAGAGCCAAGCGGTTGGCTTTGATTGCCGCATCATCTGCCATGACCATGGTATTGTCGAAGAAGGCCGCGATGACTGGGCTAAGAGCAAAGAGCTTGTCCAAGTTGCCTGCCATGTCTTCTGTCAGCTCCAAGCCTGCCACTGCAGCAGCAAGGGCTTTTTCCTGGTCATTTTCAAAGAGGGCCTCGTCAATGACAGTTGCCTCCGCCTTTTCAGCCAAGTTGAAGACACGTGACAAGTTTTCCACGGCTTCCTTGTAGTCAGCCTCTTTTGATTTTTGGAAAATAGCAGAGCTGGCTGCCAGTTGCAATCTGACCACAAAGGTTGAGCTGGCAAGTACAGCCTCACGGATGTCTTTCGGAATCGCCTTATCCATCATCTTCTCTACACGGGCACGGATAAAGTCCATCACAGCTGGCTGGTTGTCATAAGTCAAGCTGGCAAAGTTCAAGCTGTAGAGCTCCGCAATCAACTGATCCAATGGAATTTCCCAACCAAATGCTTCCAAGATCCGCACGATACCCTGTGTCGCACGACGCAGAGCGTAAGGGTCGTTTGAGCCAGACGGAATCAAGCCAACTGAGAAGAAGGAGAGAAGGGTATCAAACTTGTCAGCCAGTGCCAAGACTGCACCGACCTTGCTTTCAGGCAATTCGCCTTCTGCTGAATTTGGCAGGTAATGTTCACGGATTGCTGCTGCCACCGCAGGTTTTTCCCCTGCAAGAAGGGCATACTTCTCACCCATGATCCCTTGTAATTCGTCAAACTCGCCGACCATACCTGTCAAGAGGTCAAACTTGTAGATGTCCGCCGCACGTGCCACATCCGCTTTTTCATCCGCAGACAAGCCTGCCAAGTCAGCTAGTTTTTCTGCGATAACTTTGGTACGTTCCATGTGCTCGTAAAGTGAGCCGATTTTCTCATGGAAGGTCACGACTTTGAGGCGTTCTACCAAGTCGGCAATCTTGAGTTTTTGGTCCTCACGCCAGAAGAACTCACCGTCTTCCAGACGAGCCACCAAAACTTTTTCATTTCCTTTGATGACATTATCAATATACTGGTCGTTACCGTTGCGGACTGAGATGAAGTTTGGCAAGAGATTGCCAGATTTATCACGCACTACGAAGTAACGTTGGTGATTTTTCATAGAAGTCACCAAGACTTCTTCTGGTACTTCTAGGTACTTGGTATCAAAGGAGCCCATGAAGGCAGTTGGGTACTCGACCAGGTTGAGAACTTCATTGAGCAGGTCCTCATCTATCTCAACGGTCACATTGTGTTTGTCCTCGATAACCTTGATTTGCTCAACGATCATATTTTGACGCTCTGCGGGGTCTGTAATGACAAACTGTGCACGCAAGTCCGCCTCGTAAGAATCTGCACTTGCAATCTCAGTTTCATTTCCAAGGAAACGATGACCACGGCTGATGCGAGCGGATGAAATGTCCAAGAAATCCATGTCCAATGCTTCGTCGTCCAAGAGAACGGTCAAGGTGTGGACAGGACGGATGTAGGCGAATTTGTTGGATGCCCAGTTCATGCTGACCGGGAAGGTCATAGCCTTCAAGACCTCCGGAATACCGGCCAAGACTGCCTTAGCTGGCTGACCAGCTTCGTGTTTGGTCACGTAGACATACTCTTCCCCCTTGATCTCGCGGAATTCGATGTCTGCAGTCGTCAGGCCTTTGCCACGGACAAATCCTTCTGCCGCCTTGGTGAAGTTCCCGTCTGCATCCAAGGCAATCTTCTTAGCAGGACCCTTGAAATCTTCGGTCAAGTCTGTCTGCTGGTCCGCCAAACCACGCACACGAACAGCCAAACGGCGTGGTGTTGAAAAGACATCGATGCTATCAAAAGCCAAACGGTTGTCTGTCAAAAAAGTCGCCATGCGGTCACGCAACTGGTGCATGGCTGGGGTTACGATGTAGGCAGGAATTTCTTCCAAGCCAAGTTCAACAAGTAAATTCTTTGTCATTATTCTGCGTCCTCCTTCAACAATTCTGCTCGCGTTGCTTCGTCTAAAAGTGGGAAGCCTAGTTTCTTCCGCTCTGCCACAAAGGTTTTGGCAACGACACGGGCAAGGTTACGGATACGGGCAATGTAGCCTGCACGCTCAGTTACAGACACAGCTCCACGGGCGTCGAGCAGGTTAAAGGTGTGAGAACATTTGAGCACATAGTCAAAGGCTGGGTGAACCAAGCCCTCTTCCAAAGCCCGCTCTGCTTCTTTTTCAAACTTGGTAAAGTTTTCGAGAAGCATATCCTGGTCTGATACTTCAAAGGAGTATTTTGAATGCTCATATTCCGGCTGGATGAAAATTTCACCGTATTTAACGCCGTCTGCCCACTCAATATCGTAAACGGAGTCAACTTCTTGGATATAGGATGCCAAACGCTCCAAACCATAGGTTACTTCGGCTGTGACTGGACCTGTCGCCAAACCACCAACTTGTTGGAAGTAGGTAAACTGCGTGATTTCCATACCGTCCAACCAAACTTCCCAGCCCAGACCTGCTGAACCTGTTGACGGGTTTTCCCAGTTGTCCTCAACGAAACGAATATCGTGTTCCAAAGGATTGATGCCTAAACGCTCCAAAGACTCCAAGTAGAGTTCTTGGATGTTAGAAGGCGACGGTTTCATAACCACTTGGAATTGGTGGTGCTGATACAAACGGTTTGGATTTTCCCCGTAACGACCGTCCGCAGGACGGCGAGATGGCTCCACATAAGCCGCATTCCACGGCTCAGGACCGATAGCACGCAAGAAAGTATATGGGCTCATTGTCCCCGCACCCTTTTCCGTATCGTAAGCCTGCATGAGCAAGCAGCCCTGCTCATTCCAAAATTGTTGTAAGGTCAAGATAATCTCTTGAAATGTAAGTTTTTTAGACATATTCTTCCTTCTTTCTATTATATTTCAAAATTGCTAGTTCTCCACACTCGGTATGGTTTCCACAAAAACAGCCTGCTCTGCCTTGTCCAGATAGGAACAGGTCATGGCTGCTAGGTCAATGACCCACTTGTAAATGCCTGCTTCTGCTGTTTCTTGGCAGAAGGTAGGGAAATCTGTTTGCCCAGCCTGATGATTGCGTAAGATAGTCACAAACTGGTCCAGATTGGCTTGGTCCGAAACAGGTATCGTCACTTGATAGCCCTGCTTTTCCAGAGTCTGCCCTGTCTGTGAGCGATAGGTAACCTGTCCAGTCTTTGTAGTAATTGCCTCACATTCTTTGATGTAAAGCAAGAAATACTCGGTCGGCAGACAAAAAGAACCACATTCTCCTCCCCTGTCAACAGACATAGGGGCGTTGAGAACGCGGTTCCACCCTAATTTATTACTTCATTTGTATGATTGATAAGCAGTCGGACTTGGTCACGACTAGGAAAGCGCCAATTATTTCAAGACTGGCTTGGCTTTCACTCTCCCAAGCTCGCTAGACAGGCTTTTGAAACAACCTTCTTTCATGTTTAGTATTGTAGCAGAAAAATCAGCATTTGTCTAGAAAGACCACTATTTATCCGAATACAATCCCGCTGACAAATCCTACAAGGCTATTGCAGGCGTATCGCGATCTAGTAGATATTTTTCTGGTACTACTCCTAAGAATTTTTCTGCGTGTTGACTGATAAAATCAAGGGCATTTTCCAAATCTTCTACTCTATCAGAATTGACCAACTCCATGACCAAGAAAGCATTCTTTGTCTCATCCGTAATCATGGTTCGCTTACCATCGCGCCAATTGAAACAACGACAAACGGCTCCTTTATCATCCTTATAGCAAACTTCACCTGGTAGAGTTGGATTATTATTTTCATCACCAATGAGATAGAATTCATCTCCACCTTCAGTGATCGTTAGTTGGAGATTGCCTACAAATGTATCTATATCTTCTGCACCACATGGAAGACCGAAACGCAAACTTGCTGCATTATAAATATCCACTAAGGGCGAGATTGTCGAAACTGGACGGTCACTAGCAGAACGCTTCAAAAGTGCTTCAATACTAGAACGTGCACCTTTTTTAGTTTTGAATTTTTGATAAGCTTGGCGATACGTTTGGATGACTTCATTTTCACTAAAAGTATCTTCTGTAAGAAATTTCTGGGCAATTCCGTTGCTTTCTTCCAGTAATTTCACTAATTCATCAGGCGATTGCGCCGGCGTTTTATAATCTTTCAATAATAGAACTCCAATTTTTGCATCTGGAAATAGACTCCAAAAAGATGAATCAACAACAAAATGTGACATATTCTTGCTCCTTTTTTATACAAAATCAGCACCCTATGAACATCTTCAAAGACCTAACGACGTTCATAAAATGCTGTTGCATGACTACCCGGTGGCAGTAAATATTTGGTTGCTTTCATTGTATAATATAGCTATTAAAAAAGCAATTAATAAATCAAAATGCGAAATGCCTGATTTCCTTACTATCTATGACTAATCTTTCTAGTCAAGAAATCTCCAATAAACTGGATTACGAAGATGATAACCAAAATCAAAAGAGTTGCTAAAAAGGTCACATCATTATTATACCGTAGGTAGCCGTATGATAGCGCAACCTGTCCCAAACCACCTGCTCCGATAGCTCCTGCCATGGCAGTATAGCCGACCAAGGAAACAAGGGCAAAGGTCGTCACACGAATCAAGTCAGGCAGACCCTCACGCAGATAGACAAGGACAATATCCCAGAACGTCGCTCCTGAAGCCTGAGCCGCCTCAATGACACCACGGTCCAATTCTGACAAGACCACTTCAACCTGACGGGCAAAGAAGGGGAAGACTGAAAGGGCGAGCGGCACCAAAGCTGCCTCCGTACCAATCGTTTTCCCAACAATAATTTTCGTCAAAGGAGCAATGGCCGCCAACAAAATAATGAAAGGAATGGCACGGAAGATAGAAGCTACCTTATCCAAAATCCAGTAAACCGTCTTATTTTCAATGACACCCCGAGGACCAGTCAATACCAAGAACAAACCAGAAACCAAGCCCATCAAGCCACCAAAAGCAAAGGAAACAAAGGTCATGTAGAGGGTCAAATTAAAATGTGTTAACCAACCTGTCTGACCATCCCAGCCCAATTTATAAATATCTGGAAAATTCGTTTGAATCCATTCTAACATCTAGTTCGCTCCTTTCAAAATCGTCACTTCCACACGCGCCTCCGTCACTGCCTCGATCGCACGGTGCAACTGACCAGGTTCACCTGATAAGATCACTACCATCTCACCGACTGGCGTATGGTCCAAAATTTCAATATTGCCATAAAGAATATTGGCAGATACTTGATAGAATTTATACAAATCATTGACAATTGCCGTATCCGTGTTGGAACCAGCATACTTGAGTTGCACTAAAATGCTATTCTCAGGCAAATTCTTAACAATATCCTGCTGGTAAATTTTCACCAAGGCCTCATCAATTCCTGTTGCTGTTTTGATGAAGTCCTGTGTCAATTCTTCTTTTGGATGAGAGAAGATTTCTAAAACGGAACCTTCTTCGATCAAGTGACCATCCTGCATAACAGCCACACGGTTACAAATATCTTTTACAATCTGCATCTCATGGGTAATCATAACAATGGTCAAGCCCAATTTTTCATTCAATTCCTGCAAGAGTGCCAAAATCTGCTTAGTCGTTTTCGGATCCAAGGCAGAAGTAGACTCATCAGAAATCAAGATTTTAGGGTCATTGGCCAAGGCACGGGCAATGGCAACACGTTGTTTTTGACCACCAGACAACTGAGCTGGATAGTTTTCAGCACGGTCAGAAAGCCCAACCAAGTCCAACAACTTAGCAACTTTTTCTTTCTTCTCTTCCTTGCTTAACCCCGAATGCTTAAGGGCAAAGGCTATGTTTTCTTCTGCCGTCATTTGAGCCATCAGATTGAAATGCTGGAAAATCATGCCGATTTCACGGCGTTTGCTCCGCAATTGAGCTGGGGTAAGTGTGACCTTTTCTCCCTCGTAAATCACATCCTCATCGATAGTAATTTTACCCGCTGTCGGCACCTGCAACAGATTGATGACACGGACAAGGGTAGATTTACCGGCTCCAGAATAACCTACGATACCGTAAATATCCCCTTGATTGATATGGATGGTCACATCCTTTACCGCTTCGATGGTGCGTTTTTTCTGCTGGAAGGTTACATCAATATTATCTAGCTTAATCATTTCCTTACTCATAACTTGCAATTAACTCCTCTACTAATTCAACATGGCTATAGTAGTCAGCGATGCTGACATTTTCATCACCGGCATGGTCACGACTGTTGGCATTTCCTAATCCAAATCCTGCAATCGGCACACCTAGAGCATGAAAGACTGTGTGCATGGGTCCTGTCCCCGGTGACGTCGGCAAGACAGCAACTCCTTCTGGCGTCAACTTTTTAGCCAACTCAATCACATTGACAATGGCAGGGTGGGACATGTCACTTCGGTAGCTCATTTCCCCCAAAGTGAAGATAACCTCAACTTTGTCAAAACCATGTTTGTCCAAATGCTTGCGAATCTTATCTAATACATCGTGTGGCTCCAAACCTGGTACCAGACGGACTTCCATCTTAGCAGAAGCCTGAGCTGGTATGATGGTCTTGACACCTTGACCAAGATAGCCAGTTGACAAACCTTCAATGGTAATAGATGGCTCAAAATACAAACGCTTCAGAAACTCACGACGAGCTTCTACCAAGGTTGGAAGAGTCAAGCCATAAATGTCTTTCATAGACTGACTGGTCGCCAGTGCAAATTCTTCCACCAAGGCCAATTCACGCTCATTTGGCTCTTGCACTTGCTCGTAAATGCCATCTACCAGGATTCGTCCATCTGCAGCCCGCATGGATTGAAGTGCTGATAATAAATACCAGCTTGCCGAATCAATGACACCACCATAGGAAGAATGAATGTCCAAGTCAGCTGATTTGACCTGAAGATCAAAGGTCACAATTCCCTTATTTCCCCCAGCGATTTCTAGCTGATGTAGGCTATTGCGATGCCCCTGCTCCCAGACAAGCAAATCAGCACCAATCAAATGTTCTTTATATTTTGAAAGATATCTGTCCAAGTCGACAGAAGCTGACTCTTCTGCCCCTTCCATAATAAAAATCACATTGACTGGTAAATGGCCATTCTGTCTAGCTTGATATTTTTTCAAGGCCGACAGACGAGCTGTGATATGGCCCTTATCATCATCTACCCCCCGACCATAGATATAGCCATCGGAAATGGTCAATTCAAAGGGGTTACCCTTCTCCCAGACCTGATCGGCATCTGCAGGTACTGTATCATAATGATTGTAGAAAATCAATGTTTTCGCATCTGGCACCGAAGCCTTAAACATAGCCATGACAAAGGGTGCTGCATAACTATCATCCAAAACAACCTCTGCACCAGCTTCTTCAAACATATCTTTCAAGTAAGTCGCCACATCCAACAAACCAATCTGCTGAGCAAAAATAGATTTCTTTGAAATCAATACCTTCAACTTTTCAAAATAGTGCTGAATAATCGCATCATTTTCAAATGCTTGAACTTTACTATCTGCCATACTTTCTCCTCATACTCAATGAAAATCAATCAAATCTACTAACCAAAATCAAATACTCTCCCACATATCTGACTTTGGTTAAGAGATTTTTTCTTATCTCTATAAAAACAGATAGAGGGCTGAACAACTTTGTCCAGTCCTCGACCTATTTACATTTTACCAAACTGGTTCATCCATACCGTCTGAAGTCTCTTCAATAACTTTTTTCACTTCATCCGTGTGGTAGGCTTCGATAATTTTCTTAATCGCTGCTGCTTGCTCTGATTTTTCCCAATCGCTACGAGCTGCAATCAAGTTGTACCACTGTTTTGAATTTTCATCTTTTTGCTCTTTGTAAAGGGCATTTTTGTAATCCAAACCAGCTTCCAACACAAATGTGTTATTTACAACTGCTGCATCAACTGAGCTAAGTGAGCTTGCTGTTTGGCTTGCATCCAACTCAGTAATTTTCAAGTTTTTCTTGTTTTCAGTAATGTCAGCAATAGTTGCCAATTCTGTACCAGATACACCAACCTTGATCAAACCAGCTGCTTGAAGAAGGTAAAGAGCACGACTTTCGTTTGTTGGGTCGTTTGGAACCGCAATTTCTGCACCATCTGGAATTTCTTCCACTTTAGTGTACTTGTTTTTTCCATCAGCTGTACCTGAGTAAAGACGGATTGGTGCGATATAAGTATCCGCAATAGCAACCAAGTCTTCACCATTTTCTTCATTCCAGTTATTCAAGAAGTTATAGTGCTGGAATGCGTTGATGTCTACCTCATTTTCAGCTACTGCCTTGTTTGGTTGTGAATAGTCTGTAAATTGAGTGAATTCCAACTTCACTTCGTCCCCGAGAATTTCTTGAACTTTATTCCAACGAGCTTCTTCCGACTCACTCAAGCTCATCACACCTACTCGAACAGTTGTTGCAGATGAATCTGAACTTGAAGAAGAGTTACCACATGCAGCAAGTACACCTACTGATAAAGCAGCTGTTGCCAAACTAAATAATTTTTTTAATTTCATAAAATGATCTCCTTAAATTAGAACTGTATCTATCTTAACACAGAATTTTCTTTCTGACTAATTGACTTTTTTTATAGAAAGTTATAACTTTTCGTTATAACAAATACCCTTGCAATTATAAGCATTGATAATAAAAAGAGGGATACCCCTCTTAAAATATATCTACTAAATACTGAAACAGGTCTCGATGTTGCTTACAATCATTATACAAAAATTCTGGATGCCATTGGATACCAAACAAAGCTTGGTTCCCCCTACTTTCATAAGCTTCTATCGTACCATCTCTAGGATCCAAACCTGTCGCCACCAGTCCTGGAGCCAATTCTTTGATTCGTTGCTGATGGAAGGAATTAATAGGGCTCCCTTGGGCAAACAGTTGACCGATTCGACTTTTAGGTTTCACTTGTAAACGATGGGATGTCCCCGCAATACCATCTTGCCAATGATGAGCCACCTCTTGTTCCAAGCTTCCGCCTAGAGCAACATTCAACAACTGCATCCCTCGGCAGACTGCAAAAATTGGTTTTCCCTGACGAAGGGCTTCCTCAATCAAAGCCAGTTCAAATTCATCCCGTTCCAAGAGGTAATCATTACTATCAATCAAGCGCTCTTGACCGTATAGACTTGGGTCTACATGCTGACCGCCTGATAAAATCAACTTATCAATCATGTTGATATAGTCCTTGGCTAAGTCAGGGGCTCCCATAGGAATAACCATCGGTATACCACCAGCCTGACGAACACCATCTGCCAATTCACTCGCAACGGTTACATATGTTCTACCAGATTTAGTTGGAAATTCTTGCTCGTTTCCTGAAATTCCAATGATAACTTTTCCCATAAAAAGCCCCTTTCTTTCATTTTTTCCATTGTAGCATGGCTACCTAGCCCTGTCTAATATAGAAGTTTTATGGCTTGATAAAAAATAACTATCAGAACTACCTATAAACAATTGCTCGCAAACAAGAGTTCGCCTTTTGCTGTTTCATAGATAAAATCTATACCAAGCTTAAGAAAAGACTATGCTGAAGCCAGCATAAAAAAGGCAAGCTTGATAAACAGGCGTTTTTTCAAGCTTTTATATAGAAGAAATATCATAAAAAGCAGCTCCCTTTCAATCTGTTATAGCCAAAAGTTATAACTTTCTCTAAAATTTTACAATTATACAAGAGTCGTTTTTTCTGTTAGGATAGGGGCATAGAAATATTTTGGAGGAAAAACCATGACTACTACTATTATCGGCTTCCCACGTATCGGAGAACACCGTGAATTAAAATTTATCACTGAAAAATACTTTAGAAATGAAATTCCACAGGAAGAACTTTTGCTTGCTGCCAAAGAATTGCGTGCTAAACATTGGAATATTGTAAAAGAGGCAGGCATTACTGAAATCCCAAGCAACGACTTCTCTCACTATGACAATGTTTTGGATGCAGCTGTTCTCTTCAACATCGTACCTAAAGCAGTTCAAGAGCTTGACTTGACTGACCTTGAAAAATACTTCGCTCTTGCACGTGGTTATCAAGGAGAAAAAGGGGACGTTCGTGCTAGACCGATGAAAAAATGGTTCAATACTAACTACCACTATATCGTTCCAGCTATTGAAAAAGACACAGAAATCAAACTGGCTGGTCAAAAGATTTTCGACGAATTCCAAGAAGCAAAGGACTTGGGTATCACAACTCGTCCAGTTTTGATTGGTCCATTCACACTCTTACAATTAACTGATTTTGAAGAAGGTTTGACTGCTACTGATTTCGCTGATAGCTTAGTTGCAGCCTACGGACAAGTATTTGCAAAATTGGCAGAACTTGGCGCTGAAAAAATCCAGCTGGACGAACCTAGCTTGGTCAAGGATTTGACTGCTGAAGAAAAAGCCCTTTTCCTAAACATCTACCAAACTCTCTTGGCTGATAAGAAAGGCTTGCAAGTCCTCATCCAAACCTACTTCGGTGATGTGCGTGATATTTACACAGAATTGACAAACCTACCTGTTGATGCCATCGGTCTTGACTTTGTAGAAGGTAAGGAAACGGCTACACTTGTTGCGACAGGTTTCCCAGCTGACAAGACCCTCTACGCTGGTATCGTCAACGGTAAAAATATCTGGCGCAACAACTACGAAAAGAGCCTAGCTGTTTTGGATACTATTCCAGCTGAAAATGTCGTTCTAACAACTTCTTGCTCCCTTCTTCATGTACCATTTACAACTGCTAATGAAGAATTTGAGCCTGCTATCCGCAACCACTTTGCCTTTGCAGTTGAAAAATTGAGCGAATTACGTGATTTGGATGCCATCCGTAACGGTCAAGGCGAAGTTGCTCTCACAGCTAACAAAGAACTCTTTGCTCTTGAACGTGTGGGGCGTGACACAGCACTTGCTGACCGTCTTGCAAGTTTGACAGACTCAGACTATACACGCCTACCAGTCTTTGCAGAGCGTGAAGCCATTCAACGCGAGAAGCTAAACTTACCACTTCTTCCAACAACAACGATTGGCTCTTTCCCTCAAACCAAAGAAATCCGTAGCACACGCTTGGCTTTCCGTAAAGGAAATATCTCAGAAGAAGAATACGATACATTTGTTAAAACTCAAACAGATGAGTGGATTGCATGGCAGGAAGAAGTTGACTTCGATGTCTTAGTTCACGGTGAGTTTGAACGAAACGACATGGTAGAATACTTCGGCGAAAACCTGTCTGGTTATCTCTTCAGTAAGAACGGTTGGGTACAATCATACGGCATGCGTGGGGTAAAACCACCAATCATCTGGGGTGATGTAACACGCTTGAACCCAATTACTGTCAAATGGTCTAGCTATGCTCAAAGCCGTACAAACAAACCAGTTAAAGGTATGTTGACTGGACCTGTAACCATCCTCAACTGGTCCTTCCCACGTGAAGACATCTCTATCAAAGAATCAACACTTCAAATTGCTCTCGCTATCAAGGAAGAAGTTCTTGACCTTGAAGCAGCGGGTATCAAGATCATCCAAATCGACGAAGCAGCCCTTCGTGAAAAACTACCACTCCGTCGTAGCGACTGGTACAGCGAGTACCTTGACTGGGCAATTCCTGCCTTCCGTTTGGTACACTCAACTGTTGCACCAGATACACAAATCCACACACATATGTGTTATAGCGAATTTACAGACATCATTCCAGCCATCGACAATATGGATGCGGACGTTATCTCCTTTGAAGCCAGCCGTTCAAATCTTGTTATCCTAGATGAACTCAAGGCTAAAAACTTCCAAACTCAGGTAGGTCCTGGTGTCTATGACATCCACTCTCCACGTGTCCCTGCCGTTGATGAAATTGCACACACTATTCAAGCCATCCTTGCTAAAGTGCCGAAAGAAAAAGTCTGGATTAACCCAGACTGCGGACTCAAGACTCGTGGCGAATCAGAAACAAAAGCTAGTCTTATCCACTTGACTCAAGCAGCTAAGGCAGCCAGAAAGGAACTCTAATGTATGATCGGTCAAACCCCAAGTCTCTCATTTGAAATTTTTCCTCCAAAACCAGAAGTAGGCAATGAAAAGATTATCCAAACTCTCGATGAGATGCAAGGTTTGGCCCCTCATTTTATCAGTGTGACTTGTAGCAATAACAACCTTAACGTAGAAGAGACGACTGTAAAGTTGGCTAACCATGTGCACAATGAATTGCATATTCCAACTATCGCGCATTTGCCAGCTGCTTACTTGACAAAAGAAAAGGTCCGATCCGTTCTTCATTCTCTCGATGAAATTGATGTGCATCAGATTTTAGCACTTCGTGGCGATATCATTGAAGGTCTTCCCCCTAAAGAGGACTTCCAGTATGCAACCGACTTGATTTCCTTTATCAAGGAAGAAGCTCCTCAATTTGATATCATCGGAGCTTGCTATCCAGAAGGACATCCTGAATCGCCAAACGCAGTATCAGATATCAAAAACCTAAAAAAGAAAGTTGATGCCGGTTGTTCAACCTTGGTAACTCAACTTTTCTTCGATAACGAAGCATTTTATAACTTTCAGGAGAAATGTTCTCTAGCAGACATCGAAGTGCCTATTATCGCAGGTATTATGCCTATCATCAACAGGAATCAGGCACTTCGACTCTTGAAAACCTGTGAGAATATTCACCTCCCTCGTAAGTTTAAAGCCATTTTAGAAAAATATGAGCACAATCCTGAATCTCTTCGGGCAGCAGGTCTGGCCTATGCTGTAGATCAAATTGTTGACTTAGTGACCAATGATGTGGCTGGTATCCATCTCTACACCATGAACAACGCTGAAACAGCACGCACCATCCATCAGGCAACTCATTCGCTATTCAAACATTATAGTTAGAAAACTCCCCCTGAGCCCAAGCTCAGGGGTTATTCTATGCCCTGTGACTCCCAAAGACTACATGATAATTTGTTTCACCCCATCATGAAATTAAACCAGCAGATGTCTAGGTATGTGACATCTTGCTTACAATAACGAACAGCCATTTAAAATACAGTCACAAGGAGTAAAAATGCCACTAAGAGAAGACAGAGAAACGACGAAATGGAAAAATAAACTCCATCCGTTTGCAATTTACAACATTCAAGACAGTATTTTATTAACTGAATCACATTGATTCCCATATATTTTAATCGTAAATAAAAAAACTGACCTTCAAATGAAGATCAGTTCAAGGATAATAAACAGATTACAAGATGGCTAGAATGATGAAGTTCAGAATAAATAGAGCTGTAGCACCCCAAAGGATTGGATGAATTTCTTTAGCCTTACCTGTTGAAACTTTTACCAAGCAATAGAAGATAAACGCTGCTGCAATACCGTATGAGATTGAGAAGCAAAGTGCCATGAAGAAGGCTGCAAAGAAGGCTGGAAGAGCGTCTTCGAATTGGCTCCAATCCACATCTAGGAATGATGAAACCATCATGACACCGACAATAATCAAAGCTGGAGCAGTTGCTGCTGCTGGTACAATACCGATAAATGGCAAGATAAGAATTGAAAGAAGGAAGAGAACCGCTGTTGTAACAGCTGTCAGACCAGTACGACCACCTGCAGAGATACCTGCAGCCGATTCAACATATGTCGTTGTATTTGAAGTACCAAATAGGGCACCGATTGAAGTACCAATCGCATCTGCAAAGAGCGCCTTGTCCATCTTAGAGTTAAAGCCTGTACCATTTTCGAGAGCTTTCTCATCTTCTTCTGAGAAAATACCAGTCTTACGACCTGTACCGATAAAGGTACCAAGTGTGTCAAAGGTATCTGACAAGCTGAATGCAAAGATAGTCATCAAAACAAGTGGTAGACGGCTTGAGTCAGCAAAGAGCGAAGATAGACCACCAAAAGCTGCTAAGAAAGTCGTACCAAGCTCCGCAAAGGCTGTACCGATATTGTTATTTGCAAAATCAATGGTAGAAAGGTCTACAACACCCGCTGGAATTCCAGCTACAGTCGTTGCAATAATACCAATCAAAATTGCACCACGCACGTTCTTAATAACCAAAACAGCTGTCAAGAGGAGACCGAACACTGTTAAGAGAACACTTGGTTCAGTAAAAGTTGAAATAGATGGGACAACACCTCCACCTGCAAAAACAGAGAAAACACCATTTGAGAATGTTTCAGCTGTTGCATCTGCCGGAGCAACACCATTTACAGTAATAATATCTGAACCAGATGTCAAGAAGGTGATTAAATTAGAGTTTTTAAAACCAAGATAGGCAACGAAAACCCCGATACCTCCACCGATGGCATGTTGCAAGCTAATCGGAATCGCCTTAATAATGCTCTTACGAACCTTTGTAACGGTAATAAAAACATTAAACAAACCGCAGAGGAAAACCATTGCCAAAGCTTCTTGCCAAGTAAAACCAAGACCGATAACCACTGTATAGGTAAAGAAGGCATTCAACCCCATCCCTGGTGCCAAGGCGTAAGGTACGTTAGCAAATAATCCCATAACAAGCGTTGATACAGCACTCGCAATAATTGTCGCTAAAAAGACTGCCTGAGTCGGCATACCTGCCACACTCAATACGCTCGGGTTAACGAACAAAATATAGGACATGGCAAAGAAAGTCGTAAGACCTGCCATAATTTCTGTTGAAACCGTCGTTCCGTGTTCTTTCAATTTAAAAAATTGATCCATTTTTCATTTCTCCTTTAATTTACGAACGATAAAAACATTATAATCAAAAAACATTCTAATTTCAAGTTTTTTAATCTTGAAAACGTTATTTTGTTGATTTCCATCCTTTAACATTCGTAAATAACGAACATTAAAAACCTTGCGGACAATCTATAAAAAATTTATTGCTTCTTTGCTTTTATTATCTCCTTTTGTTATACTGGAAATTATTAGTTCAAGATATGGTTACCTACAAGTACTATTCTTTGACGCATAAAACAATTTCTCAGCAGGTTAACTACTACCTAAACACTTTTTGCTATTAAAAACTAGTATGACAAATCTAGAAAGGAATGCTATTAAATATGAAGAAAAAAATCATTGCTATCGATTTGGACGGCACATTGCTCAATAATGATAGCCAATTATCTGATTATACCATCTCAACTATAAAGAAGGTCCGCCAAGCAGGACACACCGTTCTTATCGCCACAGGTCGCCCCTATCGAATGGCTGAAAAATATTACCACCAACTAGAACTGGATACTCCCATGATTAATTTCAACGGTTCTTTAGTTCACATCCCTGGAAAGAAATGGCAATGGGAACAAAATATTTTAATCGACAAAAAATACCTACTCGAATTTCTAAAAGAAGAAGAAACATTCGAGGCAGATTTTATTGCCGGTGAATACAAGAATAAATTCTACATCACTCAAAAGAACTTAGACAAGATTGATCCAGCTCTGATGGGGGTTGAACAGATTACACCAGATACACTCATCAGACCTGAGTTAATTACCAGTGATCCTCATTCCATCCTTATGCAAACTCGTGCAACTGATAAGTATGAACTTGCAAAAGAAATGAATGCCTATTTCAAAGATGAGTTAGAAATCAATACGTGGGGTGGACCATTAAATATCCTCGAAACTTGTGCAAAAGGTGTCAATAAGGCAACCGCTCTGAGCTATGTTCTTAACCTCTACCAAGCCTCTCCTAGCGACTTAATTGCCTTCGGCGATGAGCACAACGATGTTGAGATGCTAGACCTAGCAGGAACAGCCTATGCCATGAAAAATTGTAGCGATACACTTCGTCCACATGCCGACAGATTGACAGCATTTGCTAATTTTGAAGATGGTGTCGCACGTGAACTAGAAAACCTATTTTTATAGACTTCAAAAAAACTGATAAACTGTCAGGTTTTTGTCATATTCGTTGCATATTTTTATCACTTTTCTGAAACACAATTATGAAAAGTTTCGGAAATATTTTGCACTTTTAACACAAACCTACTTGACAAATGTACTGAAAACGTTTTATAATGGTATAGTTCGAACATGAAAGCCCATTCAATGGTTTTTACATGAACAAGAAAAATTTAGGAGGATCAATAATGAGTATTGGAATCATTATTGCAAGTCATGGCGAATTTGCTGCTGGTATTCATCAGTCAGGTTCAATGATCTTTGGCGAACAAGAAAAAGTACAAGTTGTTACTTTTATGCCAAGTGAAGGTCCAGATGATTTATACGCTAAGCTAAATGCTGCCGTGGACGCATTCGATGCCGATGATGAAGTTTTGGTTTTGGCTGACCTTTGGAGTGGTTCACCATTCAACCAAGCAAGCCGTGTAGCTGGTGAAAATCCAGATCGTAAGTTTGCTATCATCACCGGTCTAAACTTGCCAATGCTTATCCAAGCTTACACAGAGCGTATGATTAACGCTGCTGCTGGCGTGGAAGAAGTTGCGGCAAACATTATCAAGGAAGCCAAAGATGGTATCAAAGTTCTTCCAGAAGAACTTCAACCAGCTGAAGCTGCTCCTGTTGCCGATGCTGCTCCTGTTGCACTACAAGGTGCTATCCCTCCAGGTACTGTTATCGGTGACGGCAAGTTGAAAATCAACTTAGCCCGTATCGACACTCGTCTCTTGCACGGTCAAGTGGCGACTGGTTGGACTCCTGCTTCCAAAGCAGATCGTATCATCGTTGCATCAGATACAGTTGCCAAAGATGAATTGCGTAAACAACTCATCAAACAAGCTGCACCTGGTAACGTAAAAGCGAACGTTGTCCCAATCAAGAAATTGATTGAGGTTTCTAAAGACCCTCGATTCGGTAACACTCACGCCTTGATTCTTTTCGAAACTCCTCAAGAAGCTCTTGAAGCAATTGAAGGTGGTGTTGAAATCAAAGAATTGAACGTTGGTTCTATGGCTCACTCAACTGGTAAAACAATGGTTAACAACGTATTGTCAATGGACAAAGATGACGTTGCAACCTTTGAAAAATTGCGTGACCTCGGCGTTGAATTTGATGTGCGTAAAGTACCAAACGATTCGAAGAAAGACTTGTTTGAACTTATCAACAAGGCAAACGTTCAATAAATCGATCTGTTAGTATAGAAAGGATTACAACATGTCAGATATTACACTTATTTCTGCAATTCTCGTTGTCATCGTTGCCTTCTTCGCTGGTCTTGAAGGTATCCTTGACGAATTCCAATTCCATCAACCATTGGTAGCTTGTACCCTTATCGGTCTTGTGACTGGTAACTTGGCTGCAGGTGTTATGCTTGGTGGTTCTCTACAAATGATTGCACTTGGTTGGGCAAACATTGGTGCAGCTGTTGCTCCTGACGCTGCTCTTGCTTCTGTAGCTGCTGCAATCATCATGATTAAAGGTGGCAACTTCTCAACTGAAGGTATTGCCGTTGCAACAACAACTGCTATCCCTCTTGCCGTAGCTGGTCTTTTCCTTACAATGATCGTTCGTACTATCTCAGTCGGTCTTGTACACGGTGCTGACAATGCTGCTAAAGATGCAAACTTCGCTGCTGTAGAACGCTACCACTTGTTTGCTCTTCTCCTTCAAGGTTTGCGTATCGCTGTTCCTGCAGCTCTTCTTCTTGCAATTCCTGCAGAAGCTGTTCAATCAGTACTTGAAGCAATGCCAGCTTGGTTGTCAGGTGGTATGGCCGTTGGTGGTGGTATGGTTGTTGCCGTAGGTTATGCTATGGTTATCAACATGATGGCAACTCGTGAAGTATGGCCATTCTTCGCACTTGGTTTTGCCTTTGCTGCTATCAGCCAATTGACACTTATCGCACTTGGTGTTATCGGTGTTGCAATCGCGCTTATCTACCTCAACTTGTCAAAACAAGGCGGATCAGGTAACGGTGGTGCTTCATCTAACGACCCAATCGGCGACATCCTTGAAGACTACTAAGAGAAGGGAGATTCATCATGTCAGAAAAAATTCAACTTTCCGTAAGCGATCGTAAAAAAGTTTGGTGGCGTTCAACCTTCCTTCAAGGTTCATGGAACTATGAGCGTATGCAAAACTTAGGTTGGGCTTATGCAATGATCCCAGCTATCAAAAAACTTTACACTAAAAAAGAAGATCAAGCTGCTGCTCTTGAGCGCCACTTGGAATTCTTTAACACACACCCATACGTTGCATCACCAATCCTTGGTGTAACTCTTGCCCTTGAAGAAGAGCGTGCTAATGGTGCTGAAATCGATGACACAGCTATCCAAGGTGTGAAAATCGGTATGATGGGACCTCTTGCTGGTATCGGTGACCCAGTCTTCTGGTTTACTGTTCGTCCAATCCTTGGTGCACTTGGTGCCTCACTTGCACAATCTGGAAATATCATGGGACCAATCATCTTCTTCTTTGGTTGGAACGCAATCCGTATGGCCTTCCTATGGTATACACAAGAATTTGGTTACAAGGCTGGTAGCGAAATCACTAAAGACATGTCTGGTGGTATCCTTCAAGACATCACTAAAGGTGCTTCAATCCTTGGTATGTTCATCCTTGCCGTTCTTGTTCAACGTTGGGTATCTATCAACTTCACCGTTGACCTTCCTGCAAAACAATTGTCAGAAGGTGCTTACATCGTCTTCCCAGAAGGCACTGTAACTGGTACTGAACTTCAAGGTATCTTGGGTGACGCCCTTAGCGGACTTAGCCTTTACCCAACTCAAGCACAAACATTGCAAGGTCAGTTGAACAGCTTGATTCCTGGTTTGATGGGACTTCTCCTTACTTTCCTCTGCATGCACTTGCTTAAGAAGAAAGTAACACCAATCACAATGATTATCGGTCTCTTCATCGTAGGTATTCTTGCTCGTTTCTTCAACATTATGTAATCAAGGACCCCGCTCTTGCGGGGTTTTATGATATAATGAATATCTAGGGAGAGAGCACTATGGCACAATCACAAAATACAAGCGTTGAACTACAAACCACAGGGGTTTCCTACATGGGCTTTGGTGGCAAGGTTGGTAAATTTCTAATTGGTGACAAGGCACTTGAATTCTACCCAGATAGCAACGTTGAGCGTTATATCCAGATTCCTTGGTCAGAAATGACTAGCATCGGTGCTAACGTTTCTGGCAAAGCAATCAGCCGTCATTTTGAAATTTATACAGAGAAAAGTCGATTCTTGTTTGCATCTAAAGATTCTGGTAAGATTCTTAAAATTGCTCGTGAACATATTGGCAATGAAAAAGTTGTGAAATTACCGACTCTTATGCAAACAATCGGCAGAAAAATTTCGAATCTATTTGCCAAAAAATAAAAATTCAAGTATAATAGTAGAAACGGATAAGTAGCTTCTAGCTCCTTCCAGAAAGTCTGCGGTCGCTGTGAGCAGATAGGAAAAAGTTGTGAAATTCTACCGTTATGAAATTATCAAAATACAATCAAGTGCACAGAATGTGAAGCTGGATGGAACCGCGGTAAATATCGCTCCAGCATCTCTCATTCTGTGTTTTTTTATTCTAAAGGAGACATCTATGCTAGATATCAAACGTATTCGTACAGATTTTGACGGAGTGGCTACCAAATTAGCTACTCGTGGTGTGGCTGCCGAAACCTTGGCAGACATCAAGGAATTGGATGCAAAACGCCGTGAAATCTTGGTTACTGTAGAAGAATTAAAAGCTGAACGTAACACAGTTTCAGCAGAGATTGCCCAAGCAAAACGCAACAAGGAAAATGCTGACGACAAGATTGCTGCCATGCAAAAACTGTCTGCCGATGTAAAAAACTTGGATGCTGAACTCTTGGAAATTGATGAAAAACTAAATGCCATCCTTGCAGTTCTTCCAAATACACCGCACGACTCTGTCCCTGTTGGTGCAGATGAAGAAGAAAACGTGGAAGTTCGCCGCTGGGGAACGCCTCGTGAATTTACCTTCGAGCCAAAAGCTCACTGGGATTTGGGCGAAGACCTAGATATTCTGGACTGGGAACGTGGCGCAAAAGTAACTGGTGCACGCTTCCTCTTCTACAAGAACTTGGGTGCTCGTTTGGAGCGTGCCCTCTACAACTTCATGTTGGACGAGCATATCGTAGAAGGCTATCAGGAAATCATCACACCTTACATGGTCAACCACGACTCTATGTTCGGTACTGGTCAATATCCAAAGTTCAAGGAAGATACTTTTGAGTTGGCAGACACTAACTTTGTCCTCATCCCAACTGCGGAAGTACCATTGACCAACTACTACCGCAACGAGATTTTGGAAGAAAAAGACCTGCCAATCTACTTCACAGCCATGAGCCCATCTTTCCGTTCTGAAGCTGGTTCTGCTGGTCGTGACACCCGTGGTCTTATCCGCCTTCACCAATTCCACAAGGTTGAAATGGTCAAATTTGCCACACCAGAGCAATCTTATGATGAATTGGAAAAAATGACCGCAAACGCAGAGAATATTCTCCAAAAGCTAGGCTTGCCTTACCGCGTTTTGGCCCTCTGTACAGGTGATATGGGATTCTCAGCTGCTAAGACCTATGACTTGGAAGTCTGGATTCCTGCCCAAAATGCCTACCGTGAAATCTCAAGCTGTTCAAATACCGAGGATTTCCAAGCTCGTCGTGCCCAAATCCGCTACCGCGATGCTGCTGACGGCAAGGTTAAATTGCTCCACACCCTTAACGGCTCTGGTCTAGCAGTTGGCCGTACAGTGGCTGCCATCCTTGAAAACTACCAAAACGAAGATGGTTCTGTCACCATTCCAGAAGTTCTCCGTCCATACATGGGTGGGGTTGATGTGATTAAGCCATAACCTATCCCAAGAAAAAAACAAACATCATGACGATGCTTGTCTGCCATTAACCCACTGATTATTCGGTGGGTTTTGTCATATTCAGATAAGGTTCTAGTAGAGAAAAGCCGTTAGTCAAGCGTTTTCGCAGCTCCTCTTCAGAGGCAGTCGTTCTAAATGGTACATCATACTTGACCAGTACTTTTCGAACGCGTCCTGCTTCGACGGCTTCTAGTAAAATCTGCCTATTCTCCTCAGTTCCATCCAAGCGATAAAATACCTTTCCCTCTTGCACCCAGTAATCAAGTGGTGCCTGAATCGGGCAGTTCAGCACACGGTTTTGCTGAAAAAGAGAGGTCTCTACCTTCTTTCGCTCAATGAAGCTAACTTCTACTGAAATCCCCGCTTCAGCTCCCTTACCATACAGACGAATGGCGAAAGCTGGGGCCGACGGACTAGCAGAGGGTAGGCGGTAATAGGTCCAAAAATGCGGTCTGCAAATCTGGGCTTGGTTCATCCATTGACTAACTCTTTCTGGCACAAAGGGACTGACTTGCTCAGCTAAGGCTAAACTTAATGTCTGAAACTCCTTGCGTGCTGCCTGTGCTAAGTTTCTTAAGGTTGTCATGTCGCTTACCGAAGCTCCTGCCTTTTCAGGCTTGCAATAATGAACTCCTTGATAATCCAAGTATCTATGACACTGTTCAAGCATCTGAACCTCCTATCCACTTCTCCATATAGACCATATCCATGCCTTCCTGCTCAGGCTCGGTTTTGATAGCCTTATAGCCTAGACTTTCGTAGAAAGCGACCAATCTAGGCTCCTGTAAAACCGTACAGAGTACCCACCGCTTGACTGTCGGATAGAGTTGTTCTAACTCTAACATGGCCTTATGACCATAGCCTTTTCCTCTGTGGTCTGGATCAATGCCAATCAGACCTAGCCAACCCTGGTCTGCATCTTCAGCGACCGTTGTTCGTACCAGTCCGACTGTCTGACCCTCTTCGACAATCTTGTAGTAGTTGCAATTTGGTCGTGCAAACCGTGATTGGAAGTAGTCCATAGTTTCAATGGCAGGGTTGTATTGGTCCTGATAGGTTTCATACAAGGCTGCAAATGCTCGGTGTTGAATGGGCAATAATTCTTCTGCGTTTGATAGATCTGCTTTTACTAACATGGAAAACCTCCTGAAAATTATTTTATCCATTGTATCAAATCTAGCAAAAAAATACTAGGTCTTCCTAGTATTTTCTAAAGCGTTGATAACGGTTTTCGAGTAGTTGATCAAGTGGCAAGGCTTGTAGTTGAGCCAACTGGCTGACCAGATTTTCCTTGATGTCAGACAAGACTTCCTTGGTCGCTCTGCCATTTTCCAAAACAACCCGATCGACCACTTGGAATTTCTCCAACTCATAGGAAATGATCTTCATGAGTTCTGCTGCTTCCATGGCCCGACTGCCGTCTTTCCAGAGGATAGAGGCGAAGCCTTCAGGGCTGAGGACGGCGTATATGGAGTTTTCCAGCATCCATACCTGGTCTGCGACTGCCAGGGCAAGTGCTCCACCAGAGCCTCCCTCGCCGATGATAATGGCGATAATGGGTACCTTGAGGTCGCTCATCTCCATGAGGTTGCGGGCAATTGCCTCGCCCTGTCCACGCTCCTCGGCACCAACACCTGGATAGGCTCCAGCGGTATTGATAAAGGTGACAACGGGACGACCAAACTTCTCCGCCTGCTTCATAAGGCGAAGGGCCTTGCGGTAGCCTTCTGGGTGAGGCTGACCAAAGTTGCGTTTGAGGTTGTCCTGGAGATTCTTCCCTTTTTGGATACCGATGACTGTCACCGGCTGATCGGCTAGAAAGCCGATACCACCCACTACAGCTTCGTCATCGCGGAAATTCCGATCGCCGTGCAGTTCGATAAAGTCATCAAAGAGTTGTGTGGCATAGTCCAAAGTCGTCAGGCGAGCTTGGTCACGTGCCAAACGGATCATACGTGCTACATCACTGGTCATCTGACACCTCCATGCATTCTCAACAAGCGACTAATGGTCGCTGGCAAGTCCTGACGCTTCACAATGGCATCGACAAAGCCGTGTTCTTGTAAAAATTCAGCCTTCTGGAAATCGTCTGGCAGATTTTCCCGAACAGTTGACTCAATAACCCTACGGCCTGCAAATCCAACCAGAGTCTGTGGCTCAGCCAGGATAATATCGCCTTCCATAGCAAAACTAGCCGTCACACCTCCTGTTGTCGGGTCTGTCAAGACCGTCAGGTAAAAGAGGCCAGCATTGGAATGGCGTTTTACAGCCGCCGAAATCTTAGCCATTTGCATCAGGCTCATAATGCCTTCCTGCATCCGAGCACCGCCAGATGCGGTAAAGAGGACAACTGGCAGTTGCTCCTCAATAGCCAGTTCAAAGAGGCGGGTGATTTTCTCACCGACCACTGTTCCCATTGAAGCCATGATAAAGTGAGAATCCATGATTCCAAGGGCAACTGGTTGTCCGCCGATTGTCGCCTTTCCTGTCAAAACAGCTTCGTCTAAACCTGTCTTTTGACGGGTGGCTGCCAGTTTTTCTAGATAATTAGGGAAGTCCAAGGGATTTTTGGTTTCAATCCCTGTAAACAATTCCTCGAACGAGCCTTTATCGACTGTCAATGCCAAGCGTTCCTGGGCTGTAATCCGGAAATTATAGGAACAGTGTTGACAGGTTTTCTCTGGTCCCAAATCCTTCTTGTAGAGGATTTCCTTACAAGCTGGACATTTGGAAAAGAGTTCATCTGGCACCTCTGGCTTTGCTTGAGGTGCTGACTCTATCCGCGAACGATTGGGGTTGATGCGGATATATTTGTCCTTTTTGCGAAACAAAGCCATAGCATTCTCCTAGTTTACTTTTTTATCGTCATTTAGTTTTTCTTTTATTACTTCGATGAGTGAAAAGCTCCAGTGGAGGTTTTCAGCCTACCACCTTTGATTTAAAGAGTGGTAGTTTGAAACTCCGTTTCCTTATTTCCAACTTCAAACACTCCACTGGACGATTGAAATTGCTTGCAGCTTTTGATGCGAACTTTGTTCGCTCTATTTCCAACCTCCAACTATCCACCAGATAGTTGGAGCGAGTACTAAAAGTAAACTAAAAGACTATAATTCTGCTTGATAGCGGGGTAAAAATTCTTCCATGAGGTAGGCGGTGTCGTAATCACCAGCCACCACTCGTTTGTTGGAAATCAAGTCCAGCTGGAAGTCAGTATTGGTCACCACTCCGTCAATTTCCAATTCGTAGAGGGCTCGCTGCATCTTCATCAGGGCTTCAAACCGATTTTCCCCATGCACAATAACCTTGGCAATCATGGAATCATAATATGGCGGAATGGTGTAGCCTGGATAAACTGCCGAATCCACACGCAAACCAACGCCACCACTTGGCAGATAAAGATTGGAAATCTTACCTGGACTTGGGGCAAAATTGAAGGCTGGATTTTCAGCATTGATACGGCATTCAATGGCATGGCCTGTAATCTGCACATCTTCTTGGCGGACGCTGAGTTCCTGACCAGCCGCAATCTTGATTTGCTCCTTGACAATATCCACACCGGTAACAAATTCGGTAACTGGATGTTCCACCTGTACCCGTGTGTTCATTTCCATGAAGTAAAATTCGCCCTTGGCTTCGTCCAAAAGGAACTCAATGGTTCCCGCATTTTCATAGCCAACTGACTGGGCAGCCCGTACCGCTGCTTGACCGATACGGTCCCGCATGGTTTGACCAATGGCGATAGACGGAGCTTCTTCCAAGACCTTCTGGTTGTTGCGTTGAAGGGAACAATCCCGTTCTCCCAGATGAATGACATGACCGTGCTGGTCCGCCAAAATCTGTACTTCGATGTGGCGGGCTGGATAGACGACACGCTCCATATACATGGATCCGTTGCCAAAGGCTGCCTTGGCTTCGCTGGAAGCCGATTCGAAGGCAGGCACTAGGTCTTCGGCTTTTTCCACCTTACGAATCCCCTTACCGCCACCACCTGCCGATGCCTTGAGCATGACAGGGTAGCCAATCTTTTCAGCGATTTCAAGGGCTTCTTGGCTGGTCAAGACCTCACCGTCTGAGCCTGGAATGACAGGCACTTGAGCCTTAATCATCTCTGCCCGAGCATTGATTTTATCCCCCATGGTATCCATGACCGTCCCAGAAGGGCCGATAAACTTGATGCCGACCTCTTCACAGAGGGTGGCGAATTTGGAGTTTTCACTCAAAAATCCAAAGCCAGGATGAATGGCCTGGGCACCTGTCACAACAGCCGCCGAGATGACCGCCTGCATATTGAGATAGGAATCTGTCGAACGAGCAGGTCCGATACAGACAGCCTCATCTGCCAACATGGTATGGAGGGCTTCCTTGTCAGCCTCTGAATAGACAGCCACCGTCGCAATCCCCAACTCCCTGGCCGCACGAATAATCCGCACCGCAATCTCACCACGATTGGCAATCAAAATCTTCTCAAACATGATGAATCCTATCTCCTTTTTAACATAGAATAATTGTTATAACAATCACAGTCCTTAACTAGTTTGAAAAATAAAGGACTGTTTCATACTCAATGAAAATCAAAATCAGGCTAGCTCCAAAGGTTTGGGAAACCTTTGGAGGTTGGAGATAGAGCGAACGAAGTTCGTTTCTCCAAGAGCAGATAGCCCCCTGCACTTTCTTATTTTATGGTAGCAGGCTGTCAAGCTCCACTGGAGCTTGACACTCATCAAATCAAGTCAATAACGGCTGAGTTTGATTTTCGAAGAGTATTATTTTCCAATAGCAAAAGTCAACACCCCCGACGCAGCCAGTTTTCCGTCCACTTCTGCCTTTGCCTCAACGACCGCAATGGTTCCGCGGCGTTTGACAAATTTAGCTGTCATGATCAACTGGTCACCAGGTACAACTTGCTTCTTAAATTTAACCTTATCCATGCCGGCATAAAAAACCAGCTTGCCCTTGTTTTCTTCCTTGGACAACTCCAAGACACCTGCGGTTTGTGCCAAAGCCTCCATGATGAGAACACCTGGCATGACAGGATAGTCTGGGAAATGCCCGTTGAAGAAGGGCTCGTTAATGGTCACATTTTTGAGGGCGACAATCTCATCTTCCGATACTTCAAGGACACGATCGACCAAGAGCATTGGATAGCGATGAGGAAGAGCCTCTTTAATTTTCAAAATATCAATCATTTGATGCGTACCAATCCTTGTCCAAATTCTACAACGTCCTGGTTAGCCACCAAAATCTCTGTGACCACACCGTCACGGTCAGCAGGCACTTCGTTCATGACCTTCATGGCTTCGATAATCATGAGGGTCTGCCCTTTTTTGACCGTGTCACCTACTGCTACAAAGGCTGGCTTGTCAGGGGCTGGTGACAAATAAGCCACACCGACCAAAGGACTTTCCACCACTGCACCTTCTGCCACAGGGCTTGAGCTGGCTTCTGCTGGAGCTGGCTCACTGGTTTCAACTGCTGGCACAGGGGCTGGGCTTGCAGGAGCTATTGGAGCAAGCGGAGCTTCTACTGTTGGACTCGGAGCCGCTGTCGCCTGCTGGTTTTTACTGAAATGCAAGGTTTCCCCAGCATTGCTATATGAAAATTCTCGCAAACTTGACTGGTCAAACTGACTCATCAAGTCCTTTATTTCTGTAATATTCACTTAAGCCTCCCAGCGTTTGAAAGCAATCACCGAGTTGTGACCTCCAAAGCCAAATGTATTTGAAATGGCATGGCGGATTTCCATATCACGCCCTTGTCCATAAATGACATCTGCTTCAATATCTTCAGATAATTCTGTCGTACCAGCTGTCTTTGGCGCGTAAGAATGACGCATAGCCTCAATGACAGCTGCCGCTTCAACTGCACCCGCAGCCCCCAACAAGTGACCTGTAAAGGACTTGGTGGAAGAAACTGGCGTGTTCTTGCCGAAGACGGATACGATAGCTTGGCTTTCCCCTTTTTCATTAGCCGGTGTCGAAGTACCATGGGCATTGATATAGTCAATATCAGCTGGCTCTAAACCTGCTTCTGAAATGGCCAACTTCATGGCCTTAATAGCACCCAGACCTTCTGGATGTGGAGAAGTCATGTGGTAAGCATCGCAAGTATTTCCATAACCAACGATTTCAGCCAAAATCGTCGCTCCACGCGCCTCTGCGTGTTCCAAACTTTCCAATACTAAAACCGCAGAACCCTCTCCCATGACAAAACCATTGCGGTCCTTGTCAAATGGAATAGACGCACGTTCTGGATCCTCAGTTGTCGACATAGCTGTCAAAGCTTGGAAACCACCGATTGCAAACGGAGTAATGGCTGCTTCTGCTCCACCTGCCAACATGACATCTTGGAAACCAAACTTGATTTCACGGAAGGCTTCTCCTAAGGCATCATTTGATGAAGCGCAGGCTGTGATGATACACTTGCAGACACCATTTGCACCGACCTGCATAGCAATATTTCCAGCCGCCATATTTGGCAAGGCTTTTGGAAGAGCCATGGGACGAATGCGTTTTGGACCTTTTTCATTCATACGAGCAACTTGCTCTTCAATTTCCAAAATACCACCGATACCTGTTGATAAGATAACGCCAAAACGATCACTATCCACTGTCTCTGTATCCAGCTGTGCATTAGCAATCGCTTCTTTAGCTGCATAGAGTGCGTAGAGCGAGTAATTATCGTAGCGATTTGTATCTTTTTTAACGAAATATTTGTCAAAAGGAAAATCTTTTAACTCCGCTGCATTCAGTACGCTGTACTCGCTGGTATCAAACTTGGTAATCTTTCCGATCCCAATTTTCCCTGCTTTCAAACTATCCCAGAATTCCTCTGGCGTATTTCCGATTGGAGATGTCAGACCGTAGCCTGTTACTACTACACGATTTAATTTTGTCATTTTCAGTCCTTTCTCATTAGGAAACTTACTGCATGGTCAAGCCGCCGTCAACCGCAATCACCTGCCCTGTTAGATATTCTTGCTTGGCAAGGAATACCGCAACATCAGCTACTTCTTCTGTCGCACCAAAGCGTTTCATAGGAATTTGTGCAGTCATAGCTTCTTTAATCTTGTCAGATAAAACATCTGTCATATCAGACTGGATAAAGCCCGGCGCAATCGCATTGACACGAACATTTCGCCCTGCAACCTCACGGGCAATGGCTTTAGTAAATCCAATCACACCTGCCTTAGAAGCAGAATAGTTGGCCTGTCCAGCATTTCCAATCAAGCCAGATACACTTGATAGATTGATAATAGCACCCTCACGAGCCTTTGTCATTGGTTTCAAAACAGCCTGCGTCATATTAAAAGTTCCAGTAAGATTTACCTTCAGAACCGTATCAAAATCCTCTTCTGTCATACGAAGAGCCATACCGTCTTTGGTAATCCCTGCATTGTTGACCAAAATATCGACGCTACCGAGGGTTTCGATGGCTTCTGCCACCATTCGTTTGGCATCTTCCGCGCTTGAAATATCTCCTGAAATAGCTAGGACTTTCACATCGTAATCTGCAAAGCTATCCAGAATATCTTGCCCTAATTGACCACGACCGTTCAGCACCACATTGGCACCAAGACTGGCAAACTTATGGGCAATGGCCAAGCCGATTCCTCGACTTGAACCTGTTACAAAAACATTTTTATTTGTTAATTCCATGATTCCTCCTCATGATTTGTTTAATACTATTTGTAGCCCCGCTATATCTTCAATTGCTACAACATGCGCTGTCTTATCGATTTTCTTGACAAATCCTGATAAGACTTTACCTGGACCGATTTCAATAAAGTTAGTCACGCCAGCTTCCTGCATGGTTGCGATTGACTCATAGAAACGGACTGGTTCCATCACTTGACGGGTCAAGAGGGACTTGATGTCCTCTTTTTTCATGACCTTGGCTTCTGTATTACCGACCAGCTCTACTTGGAAGTCCGCAAATTCCACCTGCTCCAAGGCCTGAGCCAGTTGCTCCGAAGCTGGTCGCAGAAGAGCCGTATGAAAGGGGCCAGACACATTGAGTGGAATCATCCGTTTGACACCTGCTTCCTTCAGCAATTCAACCGCCTCATCCACTGCAGCCACCTCGCCTCCGATGACGATTTGGACTGGTGTGTTGTAGTTGGCTGGGGAAACAATCCCAGAGGTAACTGACGAACAGACTTCTTCTATCAAGTTGACATCTGTGTTGAGAACAGCAACCATCTTACCAGTTCCTGCTGGCGCAGCCGTTTCCATATATTCACCACGCTTAGCAATCAGGGCAATCGCATCTTCAAAGGCCAAAGCTCCCGATGCCACCAGAGCTGAATATTCTCCCAAGGATAGACCAGCTACCATGTCGGGTTTTATTCCCTCTTCTTCCAACAGTCGAAAAATAGCCACAGAAGTAGTCAAAATTGCCGGTTGGGTATAGCGAGTCTGATGTAATTTATCCTCTTGATTGTCAATTAGGTCGCGAATGTCATACCCCAGAATCCGACTAGCCCGGTCAAACGTTTCTCTAACTATCGGGTAATATTCGTAAAGGTCGCGAGCCATCCCCACTGTCTGAGCCCCTTGACCTGCAAAAAGAAAAGCTGTCTTTGTCATCCTATTCTCCAACCGAAGCCCAACGGCTTGCCTCTTCTCTAATCACTTTGGCTGCTCCATAATAGATGTCTTTCAAAATATCTTCACAAGATTCTTCTTTAGAAACCAGACCAGCAATTTGACCAGCCATCACGGAGCCATTTGTTACATCACCATCAACAACTGCATTGCGGAGTGCTCCCGCACCAAGTTCTTCAATAGCATCTGCCGAAATTTTACCTGCCAAGAAATCTTTCTCTGCAGCTGCATAAGCAGATGACAACTTATTCTTGATAGCTCTCACAGGATGTCCAACAATAGAAGCAGATACAGTTGTATCAATATCCTTAGCTTTTAAAACTTTTTCCTTATAAGCCTGATGGGCATTGGACTCTGTAGCTACTACAAAACGAGTTCCAACTTGCACCGCTTCTGCACCCAACATGAATGCTGCTGCTGCACCTGCACCATCTGCAATACCTCCAGCAGCAATAACAGGAATAGATACGGCTTCAACAACCTGACGAACCAAGGTCATGGTGGTCAATTTACCAATATGACCTCCGGCTTCCATACCTTCAGCAATAACAGCATCTACCCCTAATTTTTCCATGCGTTTCGCAAGGGCTACACTCGGCACAACAGGAATAACTGTAATCCCTGCAGCATGGAGACGCTCCATATACTTCCCTGGATTTCCTGCTCCTGTGGTGACAACTTTCACACCTTCTTCGATGACCAAGTCAACGATATCGTCCGCAAATGGTGATAGAAGCATGATATTGACACCGAAAGGCTTGTCTGTGATAGACTTCACCTTGTCAATATTTGCCTTAACCACTTCTTTAGGAGCATTTCCCCCACCGATAATGCCCAGACCACCAGCATTTGAAACTGCACCAGCCAAGTCACCGTCAGCCACCCAGGCCATACCACCTTGAAAAATTGGATACTTAATATCGAGCAATTCTGTTATTTTCGTCTTCATAATTCCCTCATCTTTTTTTCTTGCTTACCTAATCATTTGAATATCAAATCATTAGGTAAACAAGTGAAGGATTGCCCCCTCACTCAAAAAATAGTTTGATATTTCAATGTTTTGATTATCAAAGTATTTAATTTAAGAAAAATGCTAAACAGCACTTTTCTTAGCCATCCTCTTCCTTATATTATCTTTGAAATAAGGAGAGGAATACTATAGTCTTTCAGTTTGCTTTTAGTACTAGGCAACGAGCTGTAGATAGCTTCAATAGTCCAGTGGACTATTGAAGGTTGGAAATCGTACTTACGATAGCAAGTAACATTCGTAGAGTACGGCATTGCGAGTTCAAATAAACAAAAGTTTATTTGAAGTTGGAAATAAGGAAACGAAGTTTCCTCATTCGTTGACGTAATAAAAGGTAAACTGAATGACTATAATTATTTTGTTTTTTCTTCAACGTAGGCAACCAAATCGCCTACAGTTGTCAAACCTTCTTCCGTATCGATTTGGATGTCGAATGCATCTTCGATTTCAGAGATAACTTGGAAAAGATCCAATGAATCTGCATCCAAATCTTCAAAGGTTGTTGTAAGGGTTACTTCTTCAGCATCCTTACCCAATTCTTCAACGATGATTTCCTGTACTTTTTCAAATACTGCCATGATAAATGTCTCCTTTTGGAAAATAAAATATTTTAATCTTGCCTAGGGCAAGGAATTAACTAAAGTTGTAAGAGTAGAGTTCCCCATGTGAGGCCTCCACCGAAACCAGCCATGAGAACAGTCTGGCTTCCATCCAATCGCAACATTCCGCTCTCTACACATTCTGATAAAAGAATAGGAAGACTTGCTGCGCTGGTATTGCCATATTTATCCATATTTGCTGGAAATTTTTCACGCGCCACTCCCAATTTACGAGCCATCTTATCTAGGATCCGTATATTGGCTTGATGGAGCAAGAAATAATCAACGCAATCCACAGTCATATCAGCTTGTTCTAGCAGCTCTGCCATGGTTGCCGTAACATCCCTCGTAGCAAATTCAAATATAGCTCTGCCCTCCATTTGGATAAAGGGTTCCTGACGGCTTTGTGTCGAGAATGGCGTCTCTTTCTGGTCTATCCCTGCTGTCAGACTAGCACCTCGACCGCCATCCGTTCGCAAGATTTCTGCTAAAAAGCTCGGTTGCTCACACGCTTCCAGCAAAACTCCTCCAGCACCATCTCCAAATAAAACAGCCGTTGATCGATCCGACCAGTCGACAGATCTAGATAGAGTCTCTGCTCCAATGACAAGTCCTCTCTTATAGACTCCTGAAGCAAGCAATTTTTCCGCTGTTGATAGCGCAAAAACAAATCCTGAACAAGCTGCAACGAGATCATAGGCGAAAGCCTTTTTCGCGCCAATTGCTGCTTGAACCATAGCTGCCGTAGATGGCATTGAAGCATCTGGAGTAATCGTTGCTACGATGATGAAATCAATTTCACTAGCATCTAGCTGAGACTTTTCCAGTAATTTTCTAGCCACTTGACTAGCCAAATCACTCGTCGTCTCTCCAGTAACAATGTGCCGTTGACCGATACCTGTACGGCTACGAATCCACTCATCACTGGTCTCCATTCGTTGAGCCAAATCATCATTGGTCACAATCTTCTTCGGAAGATAGTGGGCCACCTGACTGATTTTAGCATGGTTTCTCATTTCAAATCCTCCAAGAAGTGATAGAGTTTCATGAGTCCTTTCTTCATTACCTGATACTCTGCATCATCCATACCATCTGTAATCTGCTTAACCATTTCATTGTGAAATCGTTGATGCAAACGATAGACCAGTCGACCTTTTTTGGTCAGGTAGAGATGAACAACTCGCCGATCTTTGGTCGAACGAATACGTTCCACGTATCCTTTTCTTTCCAAATTGTTCAAGCTAGTTGTAACAGTACCTAAGGTTACCATCAAAGTCCGAGCAACATCACTCGGAGTAGCTCCATCAATACTTCCTATCACATCAATCGTGTGCATTTCCTTAATCGAAATATCATTGAATCGGCTACCACGCAGACTTGTTTCTTCAATCACCAACACATTGTTAAAAATGGCCGTTAGATATTCATTTACTTTTGGATCTTCCAAAACAGGCCTCCTTTACTTTGATAGTCAAAGTATAAACCATAAAACTTTGATTGTCAAACATTTTTTACTAATTTAAAAATTAATCTCCCGTAAACACTGGTCTACGTCGTTCTGCATGCGCTCGAACTCCCTCTTTAAAATCCTCTTTATAGGCTAATGTTTCTTGCAAATCCAGCTCTAATCGGCGATAAGACTCCCAGTCTTTAAATTGACTTTCCCATGTCAGTTGTTTGATTGCTGCATAAGAATTTACTGAGCTTCGCAAGAGTTTTTTTATGACCTGGGCAACCGTCTTTTCTAGTTTTTCTGGCTCTGCCAATTTATAAATAATCCCATATTCTAAAGCCTTATCCGCTGATAAGCCCTCTCCAGTCATCGCCAAGTGACTAGCACGATTTGCCCCAATAGCACGACTCAGTAGAAAGAGCCCCCCCGCATCCGGCGCAAGTCCAACACCTACAAAGGCTTGGATGAATTTTGTCTTGCTGGAGGCAATAACAAAATCAGCTGCCACCGCCATATTAGCCGCGGCTCCAGCCACTGCCCCATCTGTCACCATAATGACCACTTTAGACAATTTCTTCATCGCAAACGAAATATCATTCACCAGCTCTGCTATTTTTACCAAAGAAGCAATATCATCATCATCAACTGCACGCTTCATCTCAACTAAATCTCCACCCACTGAGAAAATGGAACCCTGTGCTTGAATTTGTAAAATTTTGACGGAGGCATCCCCTTCTGCAAGGCGGATTGCTTCTAAGATTTCTTCACACATAGGAATATTAAAACCATTTGCCACTTCCGGTCTGTTTAAAGTTAGAATCGCTACGGAATCAATTACTTCATAACGAATTGTTTGGTAGACCATTCCCTTGCTCCTTTCAAAATAGTTTGATAATTGAAAGATTTGAACATCAAATTTCAAATTCTTGTTTTCCATTGTAACACAGTTTTTACAATTGTCACTTTTTTTCTAGCAAGGAAAGTGTGACGTCCGAAAAAGAGGGGGGCTATCATCAAAATATAAAATTTAGATATGCTAGAAAATAACGTGTCTAAGAACCTACATTCACACGCAAAGCGCCTTGGCTTTTTCGCTCATCAAGGCAATTTTTGAGGGAAATACTGACTGTATTTTGAAAAAAACAACCTCAATATGCAATTCTGAACTGTAAATATAGGCTCTAAGTTTAATTTACAACTTTCATTTTTTCACGTTAATACTTTTGGAAGATTTAACTGGATTCTGAGCTATAAATACCATTTTTCACCGAGAACTAATACTTGGACTACAATATAATATTTCTTAAAATCGCAATAAATCAAAGGCATCTTCAAGATTGTCTACCAATCTATCTGCTTTTGACTGATCAATTCCATAATGCTGGTCTCGAATTGCCCAAACTGTCAAACCTGCTTTTTTAGCCGCTTCAATTCCCTTAGCACTATCTTCAAATACTAAAATGTCCGATTTAGCCACTCCTGTTGCACTGGCTGCTTTCACATAAACTGCGGGATCTGGTTTTGGGGCCTCACAATCCATCGCTGAGAAAACATGACTAAAGTGAGAGCGTATACCAGCATCTAGTAGAGCACGTTCGATTTCTGAACGGTCGGTATTTGAAGCCAAAACTACAGGAATACCTTGGATAGTTAATCTCTCCAATACCGCTTTAACTTCAGGAAAAATCCTCTCTGCATAAGGGGTTGGTCGCTTTTCTTTATACACACGATATTCTTCTTCCAAGGCAGGGACATCCCAGTTATCATAATCATCCCCTAAAATCCGTTGCCAAATTTGACTAGCCCTTCCACCGACAAATATAGATGGATCCAAATGATCAACCGATAAACCTTTTGTCGCTAAAAAATTCACTCGACGTTGAAAATAGAATGTTTCAGTATCAAAAAGTACACCATCCATGTCGAAAATAATTGCTTTTACCATACTCTCGCCTCCTATTACTTTAATTGTAACACAGTTGAAAGAAAAAAATATTTTTCTGAAATTTTCATACTTACCTCTTGTTCGTTTTTCGATAAAATTCTTGGCAAGATTTATCTGAACATACTGACAATTTCATATCATTCTGCTATAATAGAAAAAAATATCCAAGGAGATGAGAATGAAAGTTATTAAATTTGGGGGAAGCTCACTTGCTTCAGCTGGACAGTTAGAAAAAGTTTTCAATATTGTTCAATCTGATTCAGAACGTCGCTTTGTTGTTGTGTCTGCACCTGGAAAACGCAATGCCGAGGATACTAAAGTTACTGATGCGTTGATTAAATATTATAAAGAATATGTTAACGGAAAAGATGTGACTGCCAGTCAAGAATGGATCATCAACCGCTATCAAGCAATGGTTGACGAACTTGGTTTCACAGCTAACAGCATGAAGAAAATCGCAGACAGCATCATCTCTTTGGCCAGCCTACCAATTGATGATAACGAATTTCTTTACGACGCTTTCTTAGCAGCTGGTGAAGATAATAACGCCAAATTGATTGCCGAATATTTTACCCACAGAGGATTGCCAGCACGCTATGTCCATCCTAAAAAAGCTGGTATTATTGTCAGCTCCGAACCAGGAAATGCTCGCATTTTGCCTTCCAGTTATGACAAAATCGAAGAGCTTCGTGATACAGATGAAGTACTCATTATCCCAGGATTCTTCGGTGTAACTGTTGATAACCAGATTTGTACCTTCTCACGAGGTGGATCGGATATTACAGGTTCCATCATTGCTGCCGGGGTTAAGGCTGACCTCTATGAAAACTTTACAGATGTCGATGGTATTTTTGCTGCCCATCCTGGCATCATAAAAAATCCACATTCAATCAAAGAATTGACCTATCGTGAAATGCGAGAATTAGCTTATGCAGGTTTCTCCGTCCTTCACGATGAAGCCCTCCTTCCTGCCTATCGCGGGCGGATTCCATTGGTTATTAAAAATACCAATAACCCAACTCACCCTGGTACCCGAATTGTACACAAACATACCGAGCAAACAGTTCCTGTTGTCGGTATTGCTGCAGACGATGGTTTTGTCAGCATTAACTTGTCTAAATACTTGATGAACCGTGAAGTTGGTTTTGGTCGTAAGGTATTGCAAATTCTCGAAGATCTCAATATTCGCTGGGAGCACATGCCGACCGGGATTGACGATTTATCCATCGTAGTCCGTGAGCGTGAATTGACTCCTATTAAGGAAGAAGAAATCCTTCGTCAACTCAATACGAAAATGGAAGTTGACAAGGCCGAAATCGAACATGGTTTATCTATTATCATGATTGTTGGTGAAAATATGAAGAGCCATGTCGGTGTAACAGCTACCGCTACCACCGCCCTCTCTAAACAAAATGTCAACTTGGCAATGATTTCACAGGGAGCCAGTGAAGTTTCTGTTATGTTCGTTGTCAAAACCGAAGAAAAGAAACGCGCTCTGCACGCACTCTATGAAGCTTTTTTTAACGAGCAATAATCACAACGAGGTCGATCATTTCCCTCTTCATACTCTTCGAAAATCAAAATCAGACGTTGTTGACTTGATTTGATAATTGTCAAGCTCCAGTGAAGCTAGTCTGATTTTAATTTTCATTGAGTAGCAATTAAAATTTGAATAAACAAAAATAGCTTAGAATCAACGTTTCTGACGATGCAATTCTAAGCTATTTTTTTAGGCTTTTTATACGAAAGCTCAAAGTTAGTGTCAACATCTCAGCGCAGTGGTTGATTGGGTTTAACAGTCCAGTGGACTATTTTAGCCCGAGCCAACTGCTTGGAAGTGAGGGGAACTCTTTTTGACCTAGTCGAATCTTTCCCACTCCCCTTACATCGAAGTAATAAAAGTCAACTAAATGACGATATTTGTATTATAGACAATATCTAGGTGACACTTCTCTAATATTTTATCCTTCTATTCTAGCGAAAGAGGCGTATTATCGTCACTTTTACTATCGCTGTTATTCAAAAATTCGAGGTAGGCGATCTGTCAAAAGACAAACCACCTCGTAATTTATGGTTCCGATGCGATCAGCCCACTCCTGAACAGAGATCGTTTTATTTCCATCTTGACCGATTAGGGTGACTTTTTGACCAAGTGGATAAGCATGAGGTAAACGAATGGTGATCTGGTCCATCGAAATACGCCCTACAATTTCACAGGCCTGCCCATCAACTAGAACTGATAAGCCCTGTAAACTTCGTACGAGACCATCTGCATATCCTATCGGAACGGTCGCAATCCATTCTGAATCGGTGCTGTGATAAGTAGCTCCGTAGCCAATTGTTGTGCCAGCTTCAACCTGCTTTACATGAACAATTTCAGATACGAGAGATAAGGCTGGTTGAACCTCAAACGGGAGTTCTAGTACTCGTCCACTTGGATTAAGTCCATAAAGAATGTTTCCCAAACGAACCAGGTTAAATACTGTATCAGCATGCCAAATGCTTGTTGCTGAATTGCTGGCATGAATCCAGCGCGGAGTAATTGGTAGAACATCCAAAAATTCTTTAAAAACAGACAGTTGACACTCGAAGTGCGCCTGATCAACCTCATCCGCAGTAGCAAAATGAGTATAAACCCCTTCGATGTCATACTCTAATTCTTCAAGGATAGCAATCGCTTGTAGCAAATCGGCTATTTTTCTAAAACCAATCCGCCCCATACCAGTATCTAGCTTAAGATGGACAGTTAGACCAGATAAATCAACCTCTAAGTCTTTTGCATCTTGCAACCAGTCCAGACTGGCAACTGTCACACTGATATTGAGTTGATGAGCTACTGGTAAAAAACGTACAGGAACCACTCCTAAAATCAAGATAGGATGCTCGATACCCGCTTTACGTAACTCTAATGCTTCATCCAAATTCGAAACACAAAAACCAGCTGCTTGACTGGATAACTTTTTCGCTACCGCAACAGCTCCATGACCATAAGCATTCGCCTTAACAACAGCAAATGCTTCGGTCTTATGGGGCAAGTTGGTCATTACTTGCTCGAAATTTTCCGCAATCGCATCTAAGTTAACCCGAATTTGCGTGGGTCGATGTTCACTTTCAATCATCTTTCTCCTCCAAAATCACACTAGCTTGTACAAAATTTCCTGAATGGCTAATGCTGAGCCAAATATTCCCATCAAAGGGACTCTTCGTCACATAGGGAACTCCTTTGCTGGTATTCAGAATTTCAATATCATGAAATCCTATCTTACCAATACCTGTCCCCAAGGCCTTGGTCAGCGCTTCTTTGGCTGACCAACGTCCAGCTAAATATTCTAACTGACGGCGACCGGACAGGCTTTGATACCGTTCAAATTCTTTCTCTGTGAGAATCTTTTTGGGAAACCCTTGGTGTTTGATTCTGGCACTTTCAATCGCCTCCATCTCCTGAAGGTCAATGCCATGTCCTACTATCATTAATCTGTCTCCTTTTGCATAGTCATTTCATTTATCAAAATAAACGAACTGACTCTAGTGACTTGTCTAAAAATTGCAAAAGGACTGGACAGCCGTCCAGTCCACGCGTCATTCCTATTTACGGCCGTGACAATTTTTAAATTTCTTACCCGACTGGCATGGGCATGGATCGTTACGATCAACACCTTCAAAAGATACATTCTCCTGAATTGCATGCGATTGGTTCGGCATAATATTCTTAACAGCTGTCGTATGTGCTTCTTGACTTGTACGCTCACGCTCAATATTGTCATGAATTTGCGCCTTCATCATCAAGCGGGTTACTTCAAACTCGATAGCCCCAATCATATCGTTAAACATAGTAAATGCTTCTGATTGATATTCAACGATTGGATTGTTTTGAGCGTATCCACGAAGACTGACTGCATTGCGCAATTGATCCAAGGCATCAATATGGTCTGTCCATTTGTTATCCACAACACGAAGGATAAGAACTTTCTGGAATTCGCGTACACGTTCTTCATCGCGTAATTTTTTCACTTGCGAATCATAGACTCTCAAGGCACGTTCATAGAGCTCTTCGACAATCTCTTTCTGATTCATTGCTTCAAAAGTAGCTTTACTCAAGGTATCATCTTCAACGAGATTTGCATGCGCAAATTTGATAATTCCATCAATAGCTTCATCTTTCGAACCAAGGAAATGACCAGCAACTTGGCGTTCAATCGTCCGTTTCATCATCGCTTTGATTTCAGGAGCCAAATCACGGTCAGCAGTAATAACATCCTGGCGTTGGCGATAGATGATTTCACGTTGCTCACGCATCACATCGTCATATTGAAGGACTTGTTTACGTGAGTCGTAGTTGTTCCCTTCCACACGCTTCTGAGCAGATTCAACTTGACGTGTCAACATTTTAGACTTGATAACAGACTCTTCTTCTGTTAGATTCATACGCTCCATAAATACTTTGATGCGTTCTGAACCAAAGCGTTTCATCAAGTCATCTTCAAGAGATAGATAGAATTGTGATTCACCTGGGTCACCTTGACGACCTGAACGTCCACGAAGCTGGTTATCAATACGACGACTTTCATGGCGCTCAGTACCAATAACACATAGCCCACCAAGTTCACGTACACCTGGACCTAACTTAATATCGGTACCGCGTCCCGCCATGTTGGTCGCAATAGTGACCGCACCACGCTGACCAGCATTCATAATAATCTGCGCTTCACGATAGTGGTTTTTAGCATTCAATACTTCGTGAGGGACACCTGCAGCTACCAATTTTTGAGAAATCAAATCAGAAGTTTCAACCGCAACTGTACCGACCAAGACAGGTTGCCCTTTCTCATAGCGTCTCTTCACATCCGCAATAACGGCATTGAATTTGTATTCTAGACTTGGATAGAGTAAATCTTCGTGGTCAACACGCGCGATTGGGCGGTTAGTTGGGATTGGTACAACACGGATGTTGTAGATTTCACGGAATTCTTCCTCTTCTGTTTTACCAGTACCCGTCATCCCTGATAATTTTTTATACATACGGAAAAGGTTTTGGTAGGTAATAGAGGCACTTGTCTTAGACTCGTTTTGAACCGGTACACCTTCCTTAGCTTCGATGGCTTGGTGAAGTCCATCAGAGTAACGACGACCTTCCATCGTACGACCTGTAAATGGATCGATAATCATGACCTCTTGGTCTTCATTGACCAGATAGTCAATATCATAGGTCATGATGTAGTTGGCACGAAGCGCATTATCCAAGAAATGGGTAATGGCTACATTTTCAATATCGTAAAGGTTATCTAACTTGAAGAATTTCTCTGCCTTGTCAATACCTGAATCAGACAGACCAATCGTTTTAGATGGAATGTCAATGATGTAATCTTCTGTTGTCAAAGATTTAACAAGATTATCTGCCAAGAAATACAACTGGTTTGTTTCAGAACCTTGTGCACCAGATACAATCAACGGCGTACGAGCTTCGTCAATCAAGATTGAGTCAACTTCATCGACCAAGGCGTAATTGAGAGGACGTTGAACCATGTCTTCTGCACGCACAACCATATTGTCTCGGAGGTAGTCAAAACCAATCTCTGAGTTGGTCGAATAAGTAATATCGCAGTTATAGGCCTCACGTTTTTCCAAGGGGGATTTAGCAGCTAAGTTGATACCAACTGAAAGACCAAGCCATGAGTACAATTCACCCATTTCAGTCGCATCACGAGTAGAAAGATACTCGTTAACCGTCACTACGTGAACACCTTGACCAGACAAGGCATTCAAATAAACAGGCATCGTTGCAGTCAGAGTCTTACCTTCACCTGTACGCATTTCTGGAACGTCACCGTTGTGAAGAACGATTCCTCCCATAACCTGAACCTTGTAGGGATAGAGACCCAATACGCGACGAGCTCCTTCACGGACTACCGCATATGCTTCGTACAAAAGATCGTCGAGGGATTCACCGTTATTGTATCGCTCCTTAAATTCTGCTGTCTTAGCTTGCAACTGTTCATCAGTCAGCGCTTCCATTTCATCGGCATACGAGAAGACCTTGTCTGCCATTTTCTCAAGTTTTCTTAGCTCTCCCTTATCATTTTCAATGAGAGAACGAAGTACATTTGTTACCATATCATTCATCCTATTTCAGTTTTAGTCAATAATATATTGTAGCAGAAAACTAGGCAATTTTCAAGGTTTGGCACTAGGATACAGCCTAAATAAATGAAAATGCTAGCTTAATATTACTATTTTTACCACAAAACACCTCCTAGTCACAATAACTCCTAGGAGGTGAAAAATTTATGAAATTTTAAATGAGGAATCTGCGATATATCGGAGATTTAGAAATTCATTAAAAGCTCAGTTATCATATTATTCAGTTAATAAAAGCTCACATGAATAATTTTCTACACAAAGGTAAATATTATCTTCAACCTGTATTAATATATTATTTTCCTCGAGAAAAATATCTCATGAAGAAACTAGTAGATAAAGCTACCCAAATTGTTACTAAGCTGTTAAGTACATTTTCCGAAGTAAAGACCTCTTTTTTCTCTGTCTCTTGATTCTCAATTGTTGCATTCGAATCAACCACTTTTTCTTCCTCAACAGGATTATTAATACGTTCAGGAGAAGTCGGCACTTTCGCCTCACTAGCTACTGCACTTCTCTCTTGAGGAGAAGTTGCAACGCCTACAGGCTCAACTGTTGAAATTGCTTCTTCAAACAATGTCGCAGATAAAGACTGAGGTTGAGGCACCGCGGCTGAACCAGCATCTTGAACATGAATATCTGATGTCGGAACAGAACCTGCCTCATGAGTATTTGCTTCAACTCCATTTGGCATAGTTACAGCTACTTCTCTGTCTAAATATTCAACTTTAGGAACCTCTAAAGTAAGTGAGGCAGAACTTGTTTGTGGAGCAGAAACCGGTGAGTCAGCTACTTCTTGTCTAGCTACCACCACCTCTGTAGAAATAGTTTCCGATGAAGGTTGGGATGCTGAACTACTCTCAGCTACACTTTGTTCTGTTACTTCTGTTGCCGCATCTGTAGGAGCAATTTCTGATGAAGTTGGGATTTCAGAACTTACTTGTGGAGCAGAAACCGAAGTTCCAGCCATTTCTTGACTAGTTGTTACTGCCTCTGTAGAATTTGTTTCCGGTGAAGTTGGGGATGCTGAATCACTCTCAACTACACTTGGTTCTGTTACTTCTGTTGCTACATCTGTAGGTGTTGTTTCTGATGAAGTTTGGATTTCAGAACTTACTTGTGGAGCAGAAACTGATGATTCAGCCATTTCTTGACTAGCTACCACCACCTCTGTAGAATTTGTTTCCGGTGAAGTTGGGGATGCTGAATCACTCTCAACTACACTTAGTTCTGTTACCGCCTCTGTAGAATTTGTTTCCGGTGAAGTTTGGGATGCTGAACTTACTTGAGGAGAGGAAACTGTATTAACCTGCGCTTCACTCGATTCTTTGGATGCAACCTCAACATGTGGTAATTTAGCATCACTTTCTTCCTTAGAATCAACTGTATTCTGAGCTATTTCTGAACTCGGTGAAACCATCTCTGTATTTCCTAAAGATGAAGGCTCTGTTTTATCCTCTAACTCAGTTTTGGCTTGTAGTGCCTTAGGAGCTGGTGTTTGTTGAGAAGGAGCAGCTGAGATTGTATCCTGTGTTGAAGAATTTCCTTCTAGAAGCTCCTCAGATTGCTGTGCAGAATTAACACTTGGAGCTGAAGCATCCTTGGAATTTTGGGTGACTTCATCAGAATTAGCTTGTTTTTCTTCCTTCAAAGGACTTAATTGATTTTCAGAAACATTGTGATTGTCTTTGATAATGGCAGGATCTTCTTGAAGCTTTTTACCCTCCATTATTGCCAGATAAGTTTTATAATCATCTCCGTCTTCAAAATTTGCTGCAGCCTCTTTATCTAATTGCGATAAGAAACCTTTATTATTTTTCATAGAATTTTTAATTTCAGCAAATTCTTTTTCCGTGATATTTACAGATTTATTCAACTTGTCAATATCAGATACCACTGATTTCAAAATATATTCATAGCCATTTTTATGATCTAAATTTAAATCTTTTTTCTTTGCCTCTTCTATTTTTTCTTGCAAAACTTTGTAAATGTCTAATAAATGTTTTTTATTTTCTTGTGACACATATTTTGGCTCAACATATGCAATATGATCCAAACCAACCAAGGACTTTTCTTTGTTGAACAACAGTAAATCTGCTGTTTTTTGCCTCATAGCCCATTCTTCATATTCCTTGTTAATAACCATATAGTTATTTTGGCCTAATGGCAGTTTTTCTAGCTCTTTGCTATCAACTTCTTGATAACTATCTTTCCCGATATCATTAAAATGCTGGTCCGAATAAACAGTTTTCTGACCAATTCCTCGTACCCCTGTTGCGTCGATAGTATGCCATTTTCCATCATAGAATACTCGAGTTGTTGCGTGAGCGTCACCTTTAGCATTTACTCCTGTAACCACATAGGCTGGGAACCCCATAAAATTAAATGCTCGTGCCGCCGTTGTACTAAAACCAACACAGGTTGCTAATTTTCTTTGAGTAACAGCAAACAAATCTGAGGCAAAATAGTAAGATAAACCAGCTTTATTAATTCCAGTTGTATTAGCAGCCTCCCAATCATAATGAACCTTATTAGCCATGCTTAAAACAAAAGTTTTAACCTTCTCACTATCTGTTGGTTGAATACTAGCTTTTGATTCTTGAATCATTTTAAGAATCGTATCATCATTGGCAGCAAAGAGGTTTTTAGTAACATTCATTTTATTGACTATGTCGCTTACCCTTGCGTCTCGACCAAAGCCAAAATGACTATACTCGTTAAAAAATTTATTGTCAACAGAATACCCATGAGAATAGATTGTCAAGTTGTCATTCAGTACTCTAGCATGATTATCAGCTGTTTTGAGACCGGCAGCATCCAATAACTGTCTTTTGGTTGATTCAACATGAATTGGAAAGAGCGCATGAATCCTTTGAGCTGCATAATTTGTGATAGTATTATTCAGATTAGCTTGGTCACCTCTAAATTGTAATTCCTGAACTTTCTGCTTATACTCTTCTGGGCTATTAACAAGAATATCACCCTTGTTCATAACAAGAATATGTGGAGATTCATGAATATCTTGAGTAACTTTACCATTGATTACCAAAAAATCGTGGTTTTTACCAAATTCCTCTAGTTCTTTCCGAGTAGATAATGTCCCAACTCGATTCTCCAGTCCTAATTTAAAAACATTGAATCGTCGGTCCAAGGGGTATTCGTTTAATTTTTCGGAAAATGTTTTCCAGTCCAGAACCTCTATTTTATTGGTATTTTTTTGTGATTGTAAATGTGAGTTTTCATCTGCAAAAACAACCGGTTGTGATGCTCCGATAGATGCAAGCGCAAGAACCGAAGTAGAAAGGGTAAGTGTCAAAATAAGCCAGCGCTTACCATGCTGTTGAATTGGAATCATAAGTCCTCCATATAAATACTTCTGAGAATAATTTCCCAGCCTAAAATTTGCATTCCAATTGTAACACTTTTAACTATCTTTTTTCTGCCATCTATCTGTGCTTTTCCTGTTTTTATAGACTTTAGTGTCTCCGCATCATTACTTTAGATATAGCGTTTTCATACAATTGGGAAACAACAACTTTCCTCTGGTTAAAAAACATCACTGCACTATCGCTAATAAAAAGATTTTCAACCTTGCTCATGAATAATCATCAAGAGTTGTGGAACTTGTTTTTCTTTTTCATACCCGATGAACTCCAACAATGGCCAACTCTAATCTTTTATAGACAATATGTAAAGACCCCCAGTTGAGAATTCGTGGATTTACCTGTACACTAGAATAAAAAAACAATCAACTTCTAACAGGAATTACCACACTCAATTGGAGGTCTTATATGTTTCATTTTAC